>JAEUQD010000989.1 GCA_016789925.1 Bryobacterales bacterium
CGGCGAAGCACCCACCGTGCAACTGTGGGGACAGGGGTTTCGGAAGTTACAGTTCCGTCTCTACCGCGTGAACGACCCCGTGGCGTTCTTCGAGAAACTCGAAGAGGACCACCACTTCGGCGGCCGTCCGCCTCGCCGCGACAACAACCTCACCCCGCTCGAACGCTTCCGCGCCTGGAAACTGCGGCAGCGCACGGCCCTGCGTAACCTCGTTCGAGCGCAGTTCACGCTCGACTCCCGCCGCGAATACGTTGCCTCACGCCGCGCCGGCGAGCAGGCCCCGCCGCCGAAAGCCTCGCCCGCCAAGCCCAGTGTCGACGAATACGCAGGCGTACCGGTGCTCAATCCGCAGCAACTGGTAGCCACGTGGGACCAGCCCTTTGCCCCCGCCAACCGTTGGGAATCCGCCCAAGTCGCCATCCCCGCCAAGGAAAAGGGTCTCTACCTCGTCGAGGCCACCAACGGGAAGCTGTCCGCCTACACGATCGTGTCCGTCACCGGCATGGCTATCATTTCCAAGGGCGCGCCCGGACGTCTTCTGCTCCGCACCGTCGAGCGCGCTTCCGGCAAGCCCCTGACGGCAGTTCCCGTCCGCGTCCTTTCAGGCGGTTCCGGCCAGCGGGACAAACTCGGTAGCGGCGAGACCGACACCAACGGATTCCTGGAAGTGAAGATCGGCGGTCCAAAGCCGGAATCGCTCCTGCTGCTCGCCCGCCAGGGTACAGACTTCGCTGCGCTGTCCACCTACGGCGGCAACGTCGCCACGGACGACGACCAACGCCTCCACGCCTACGTCTATACCGATCGTCCCGTGTACCGCCCCGGCCACACCGCGCACTACCGCGCCATTGTCCGCAGCCGCGAAGTGGAAGGCTACCAGGTGCCCTCGGGCCGCCGCGCCAAGATCGAAATCCAGGACTCCGAAGGCAAGTCCATCTACCGGACCGAACAGTCCCTCTCCTCGCTGGGCACTTTGAACGGCCGCTTCCCGATCCCGGCCAACGCCGCGCTCGGCTATTACTCCGTCCAGTTGCAGATCGGCGAATCCTACCATGCCGGCGGATTCCAGGTGGAAGAGTACAAGAAGCCCGAATACGAAGTGCGCGTCGTGCCCACGACCAAGCGCGTTGTCCAGGGCGGTTCGCTCCAGATGCAGATCGAGGCCCGCTACTACTACGGCGAGCCCGTTGCCAACGCCAAGGTGAAGTGGACTGTGCATCGCGGCCGCTACTACCTGCCCTACTATCTCGACGACCTCGATGAAGACAGCGGCGCAACCGAGGATGGCGATTCGCCCTACTCGCAGCGGGAACAGATTTCGGAAGAATCGGGAGAACTCGACAGCGAAGGCAAACTCACCGTCAGCGTACCCACCGCGGCCACGGGCGCCGATCAGCGTTATCGTGTCGAGGCACGCGTGACCGACGCCGCGGGCCGCGAAATCTCCGGCGCCGGTTTCGCGGTGGCTACCGTCGGTTCCTACTTCGTCCATGTCGAATCGGACCGTTACGTCTATACGCCCGGCCAGCAGGCCAGTTTCACGGTCGACACGCGCGACTACGACAATAACCCCGTCCCGAACACCGCATTCACGGTGGAACTGCTGGAGTGGCACTGGAAACAGGGCGAAGGCTCCACGGTCGGCCAGGTGCAAGGCGTTACAGGCGCCGATGGCAAAGGCCGTGTCACGCTTCCGGTGACGAGCGGCTCCCTGCGCGTTCGCGTCCGCTCCAAGACCAGGGAAGGGCGCCAAGTCGAGGATTACGACTATATCTGGGTCTCGGGCAATGCCTCCTGGATGAGCCGCGGACCCGATCAGCGAATTCAGGTCGTCACCGACAAGAGGACCTACCAGGCCGGCGACACCGCCAAGTTACTCATCATGGCCGGCGAGCCCGGTGCGCACCTCTGGGTGACCCTCGAAGGCCGCTCTGTGCTCAAGTCGCACTTTCTCACTGCCGCCGACGGCACCGTCTCCGTTGACGTGCCCATTGAAGCGGTTCACGCGCCCAACATCTGGATCACCGCCGTGGCCATGAGCAAGAACCGCCTCGTGCAGGGCACGAAGATGATCAAAGTGCCTCCCGTCCAGCACCAACTCGCGGTGGACCTCAAACCCTCCAAACCCGAATTCAGGCCCGGCGAACCCGCGGCCTACCTCCTCGAAGCGAAGGACTCCGCCGGACGTCCCGTGGCCAATGCCGAGTTCTCCGTGGGGGTCGTGGACGAAGCTATCTACGCCATCCGGCCCGAAGCCGCGCCGGAGATTCTCCCCTACTTCTACGGACGCGAATGGAATCGCGTCAACACCGACACGTCGCTTTCCTACTACTTCCACGGCGAAGCGGGGAAGCGCCGGATGCAGTTGGCCCGCGTGCGTCCCTTCCGGCCCAACGCCCAGTTGAAGCCGGACCGCATGGTCCAGCCCAAGATCCGCCGCCTGTTCCCCGACACTGCCTTCTGGTCCGCCGAAGTGCGTACCGACAGTGCCGGCAAAGCCCAGGTGAAACTCGAATTCCCCGACGCCCTCAC
>JAEUQD010001009.1 GCA_016789925.1 Bryobacterales bacterium
TTAACGCGCTGCGGAAACTGGAGAACTTGTCGCACCGGATTCCGATGGAGGCCAACCCGTCTACCGCGCACATGTGGATCATCAAGCCGCTGGCCGGCGGCACGATGATGCGGCTGTTCTCGACCCACCCTCCGACCGAAGCTCGTGTTGCGGCCCTCCAGCGCCTCGCCGCATGACCATCGTCCGGGTGAACCGGCGCGCGGCCCAGCGTGTGGCTTCGGGCCATCCTTGGGTGTATTCTTCCGATATTACGGAACGCGGGTCCGCCCAACCGGGCGAGGCCGTCCTGGTTCTCGACCCGCAGGGTCGCACGTTGGGGACGGCCCATTTTTCTTCCACGTCGCAGATTGCTCTTCGCCTGCTCCACCCCAAACCGCATGTCCCGGATGTGGCGTTTTACCGGCAGCGCATTGCGGCCGCGGCGACGTTCCGCCAGCGGCTGGTGCGCGACTCAAACGCCTTCCGCCTGATTCATGCGGAGGCGGATCTGCTGCCGGGGCTGATTGTCGACAGCTACGATGGGCACCTGTCGGCGCAATTCCAGTCGCAAGGGATGGATCGCGACACGCCGCTGATTGTCGAAGCGCTGAAGGAAGAAGTCCAGTGCCGTTCGATTACGGCGCGCAACGACGGGTCCACGCGCAAACTCGAAAACCTGCCCGTCGAAAAGAAAGTGCTGTGGGGCGAAGCGCCGGAGCAGACCACCATCACGATGAACGGTCTCACCCTGGTGGCCGACATTCTGCACGGCCAGAAAACCGGCGTATTTCTGGACCAGCGGGAAAACTATGCGGCGGCCGCGCGCTTTGCCCAGGCGTTCCAACCCCGGCGGGCGCTGGATTGCTTCACCTCGAGTGGCGGCTTCGCGCTGCACGTGGCGCCCTATTGCGAAGCAGTCGAGGCGGTGGACGCCTCGGCGGCGACCCTGGCAGTGGCCGCAAAGAATCGCGACGCCAACGGGATCCAGAACGTGACATTTCGCGAGTCGGACGTGTTTGAACTGCTGGCGCGGTATGCCAATTCGCGCCGGCGGTATGAGTTGGTGGTGCTCGATCCGCCGGCGTTCGCCAAGTCGCGCGCCAACCAGGAACAGGCCCTGCGGGGCTACCGGGAGATTAATGGGCGTGCTCTGCGGTTGCTCGAGTCGGGTGGAGTGTTGATCACCTGTTCGTGTTCGCATCACGTCTCGGAGGCCGATCTGCTTGGAGTGATCGCAGAGGCGGCCCAGGAAAGCGGCCAGACGCTGCGCGTGCTGGAGCGGCGGACCCAGTCGGCAGACCACCCCATTCTGCTGACTATTCCCGAAACACTCTATTTGAAGTGCCTCGTACTTCAGGTAGTCTGAAACGAGAAGGGTATGTTTTTGTGCTTGGCCGCCTTTCTGCTTCTGGCCAACGAAGCGGGGGGCGCGAAAGACGCCAAGGCCGTTGAAGCCTTCACGCGAGAAATCCAGCAGGGACGCCGGCACTCGCAAGTCTACCTCGGCCGCGCTGCCGCCTATGCCGCGCTGAAAGAGTGGGAACTTGCCATCGCCGACTATGACGAAGGCATCCGGCTGCGCCTCGACAATCCGGTGGCTTATCGCGACCGCGGCTTCGCCAAGGTGCAGCTCAGCCGGTATGAAGACGCCATTGAAGATTTCACGACGGCGCTGCAGTTCAAGCCGGATTACTGGGACGTGTGGTTACTCCGCGGCGAGGCGCACGGGAACACCGGCCGGTATGATCGGGCGATCAAGGATCTCGACACGTTTCTGCGTCACGAACCGGGCCACGCCCTGGCGCTGGGGCTGCGGGGCGCGGCGCATGCCCGGAACGGGGACCTCGACGACGCCCTCACCGACTTCACGGCGTGCCTGGGGAAGGAACCCGCTAACGTGAAGGCGCTGCTAGCGCGGTCGGCCATCTACGCGCATCGCAAAGAACATGAGAAAGCGCTGGCCGACCGCGAGCGGGCCGTCGCCTCCGAGCCTGACAATCCAGAGACCTATGTGTCCCGCGGCGGCAGCTACCACCAACTGGGCCGGCACGACAAAGGGTTGGCGGACCGCACGCGCGCCATCCACTTGAACCCCAGGAATCCTGTGGCGTACGCGGCTCGGGGAAACGCCTACTTCCTTTTGCAGCGCTATGACGAGGCGGCAGCCGATTTGCGGGCGGCGCTGGAACGCGGCTCCGACGATCCGACGACACGCCAACTGCTGGAGCGGGCCGAGGCTGAGTTGCGGCCCAAGCCGGCGCCGCCGGCGGTTGCCGCTGCGCCGCCGCCCCCAGTTTCCCCGACCCCACCTTCTCCGCCCACGGCGAAGGCGCCACCCGCGCCCCCTCCGGTCGAGGTCAAACCCGCGCCGGCTCCGGCGCCACCGCCGGTGGATGTCGAGGCTGTGCATGCGCGCGCACGGCAGTTGCTCGCCTCGCGCCAATATGGCGAGGCGATTCCGTTGCTGGATCAAGTGATCGCCGCCCAGCCGGACCACGCCCTGGCGTTGAACGCTCGCGGCTTCGCCTACATGATGGTACGGGACCTGCCGAGGGCGATCGCCGATTTCCAAGCGGCGTTGCGGGCCAAGCCGGACTATCAGAACGCCAGACATAACCTCGCCACCGCCGAGCGTCTGCGGAAGATGCCATAATCCGAGTGATGCGGATCTTTGTTCTTCTTGCCTGCGCTGCCGCGAGCGTTTCGGCGCAAGTGGTGGCTCCCAACTCGCTGGGGATATCCATGGGCCACGTGCATATTGTGACCCCTAACCCGGAGGCTCATCGCAAGCTCTGGCGCGACCTGCTCGGCGGGAAACTCCGCAGACTGGGTCCGCTGGAATACTATATGTTCCCCGGCGTACTCGTGGGTCTTCGGGAAGGTCCGAGCAACGGCGGCACCGACGATTCCGCCGTCAACCACCTCGGCTTTCTGACCCGTGACCTGGATGCCACCAAGGCGCAGTTGATCGCCGCGGGTGTGCCGATTGTCAAAGAGATGCCTGTCACCCGCCAGTTCTTTTCCATGTTCCCGGACAACGTAAAGGTGGAGTTCTCCGAGGATAAGAACCTCGCAACGCCCTACGCCCACCATCACGTTCACTTCGCCTCGCACGAAATCGAGGCGCAACGAGCCTGGTATGCGAAGGTGTTCGGGGCCATCCCGGGGCGCCGCCTGAAATTCCAGGCAGCCGACCTGCCGGGCGTGAACCTGTCGTGGAACCCCGCCGATAAGCCGCAAATGCCTACCAAGGGCCGCGCCATGGACCATTTCGGGTTTGAGGTGAAAAACCTGAAGGCCTTCTGCGACAAACTCGTGGCTGATGGTCACAAACTAGAAATGCCCTATACGGAGCGGCCGGACCTGGGCGGGCTCAAGATCGCCTTCATCGTCGACCCTTGGGGTGCGCGCGTCGAGCTCACTGAAGGGTTAGCGTCAATCCGTTAGTTCGCGTTTCATATACTTCAGCACCACCGGCGCCAACTTTTGGTAGCCGGCTCCGGTGGGATGGATGCCGTCGGCCTGCATCTCCACTTTGCCGAACTCACGCACGGGGACCAGGGGCACTTTGTATTGCCTGCCAATGGACTCGTAGACTTTTTCAAACTCGCGCACGTACCTGGGCCCGTAATTACGGGGCAGCGTCATGCTCCAGAGCAACACTTTCGCGCCGGAGGCCTGAAGCTGCTTCACAATCTGTTCGAGGTTCTCGCGGGTCTGGTCAACGGGAAGTCCACGAAGTCCGTCGTTGCCACCGATTTCGAGAATGACCAGGACGGGTTTGAGGGCCACGACGCTGGCGACGCGGTCGAGCGCATTGCCGGTAGTGTCGCCGCTCACGCCAGCGTTTACGACGCGGTACTTCAATCCCTTCTCATCGAGCGCCGCCTGAAGATAGTCGGTGTACTTCTGGCCCTCGGGCACGCCATAGCCGTCGGTCAGCGAGTCGCCAAAGGCGACGATCACGGGACGCGTATCCACGGGCGCCGGTGACGCCGGCACTTCCTGTTTCTCTTCCTTCGCGGCGGAGTTCGCCGGTTTGGATTCCCCACAAGCGGACAGTACGGCCGCCAAAGCAACAAGCCACCACATATATTCATCATACGGATATCAACGTTTTCCGTACTGCCTGCGTATATGTGAATGGACATGGCCGAGCAGAGAATTCTGGAAGATCTGCTCCGCCAACACGAACGGCCGATCCTGCGGCTGTGTTTCCGGCTGCTGGGGAATTGGGCCGACGCGCAGGACGCTGCCCAGGAAGTATTCATGAAGGCGTATCGGCATCTGGGGGACTACAAGCCGGAAAAGCCGGCGTCGCCGTGGCTGTACCAGATTGCGGTGAACACATGCCGCGATCAGTTTCGCCGCCGTAAGCCGGCGCTGGAACTGGTGCCTGATAGTCCGCCGAACCCGGAACAATTGGCCGCGGCGGGCGAACAACAGGCGCTGCTTCTGCGGGCGCTGGATTCGCTCGGACCCAAAGAGCGGGAGGCGGTGGTGCTGCGGGAAATCGAGGGGCTGCCGACGCGCGAAGTCGCGCACCTGCTCCAGTCGAGCGAAGAAACGGTGCGGTCGCAGGTGTCGCTGGCGAAAACGAAGCTGCGCGCCTTTGTCGAGCGCGAGCAGGCGAGACGAGCATGAACCAGGATTGGGATCGCCTCTGCGAGGAATTGCGCGCGGCCACCGAACCGTCGGACGAGGCGGTGGCGGAGTTGCACCGGCGCGTGCTGGCGCGCACGCGCAGGCGTCCGGCGGCAGCGTGGGTAGGCGGGCTTGCGGCGGCGGCTGTTCTGCTGGCTGTGCTGCTGTGGCCGCCAGCTTTGGAGACGCTGGCGCTGGAGCGGCCATCCGCGCCCGTCGCCCCTTCGGTGAGCTTTACGCCCAAACCGCCACCACCGCGCGTACGGCCGGCGCTAGTGCGCGACCGGGAGGCCGCGTGGATCCGGATTGAAACACCGGACCCGGACGTCGTGATTTTACTTGTTGCCGATACAGGAGACGCTGAATGAAGTTCGCTATCGCTCTATTGATCGCCGCTCTGGCCGGTGCCCAGGAGCCGGCCAAACCGCAGAACGCCAGGATGATCCGCTTGCAGCATACGGAAACCGGCAGCGTGGTCAGCCTGGTAGGGCCCATAGCGGCCAAGGGAGCGGTCACACTGGCGGCAGATGCCAAACTCAACATCATCACGCTGTCGGGGCCACCCGACGCGGTGGCGGTGATCGAGAACTTCATCAAGCAGATCGATGCGGCCAGGAAGAGCATTGAGGTGACGGCGTGGGTCATCGTGGGCCAAAAGGAAGCGAACGCGGAGAAGATGCCCGACGACCTGCAACCGGTGCTGAAGCAGCTCAAGAGCCTTTTTCCGTTTGCCGGATACCGCCTCGCCGAAACCGCGGTGGTGCGCGGTGTGGCCGGGCAGGGCAGCCAGACGCGAGGCTCGCTGCCCAACCCTGCCCCCATTCCCCAGACCTACACGCTTCGTTACCGGCGTGCCGACGCGGACTCGACTGAAGGCATACCGGTCATCAAGCTGAGCGAGGTCCGCTTCGACACCATGGTTCCTTACGAGGCCGGGGTGGGGCAACACCAATACATGGAGGCCAGCATCATTTCCGACGTGAGTCTCAAATCAGGACAGAAGGTGGTTCTGGGCAAAACGTCGGCTGGTCTTGGCAAGGAGTCGCTCTTCCTGGTGCTGAGCG
>JAEUQD010001030.1 GCA_016789925.1 Bryobacterales bacterium
GACACTGGCAAAGTTTCCTTCCAACACACAGAACCGCGGAAACCCAAAAAAGGCAGAAAGACGGATGGATCGGCTATTCCCCGCGAGAGACCCTACCTGCCTGCCTCAAGCGGACACGCTGAACGGCGAGGCGATCTCGGCGAACGTGCCGCGCATCAGGACCGACGGAGCCATGCCGACCATTTGATAAAACGTCCGCGTCAGATGGGCCGCATCGGCGAAGTCGGCGGCGTGCGCTGCGTCCGCGATCGTACGCTCAGAGCCGATGGCGACCATGGCTCGCGTTAACTTGCGCCACAGCATATAGCGGCTAAACGGAAGCCCCACTTGCTCTTTGAACAGATGCGCGAAACGGCTTGGGGAGAGAAAGCTCATCTCCGCGGCAGCGCTCAATGAGACGCGCAGGTCGTCGGACGCTTGAATCCGTTGCAGCACCGTGGTAACTCGCGGGTCCAGCCGGCGCATCGGCGGCGGCCCCGGACTTAAACGTTGCACACAATGGCGGATGAGCGCGCCGGCTTCCATGCCCGCGAAGGGCTGTTCGATAAACGTGCGCAGTTCCGCGACGGACGAGGCAAGGCGGGCATCAGGGACGATCGTGATGTCCTCCGCGAGCAGGCTTCGCAGCCACGCCCCTTCGCTCGACTCCGGATCGACAAAGAGCATCGCGCCAAAAGCCCCGCTGCAATTGAACGAATGAACGACGTCCGGTCGCACAATGATTCCGCGGCCTTCGCGCCAGTCTTCGTGATGGCCGCGAACGGCGAACGGTTGGTCGAGCGAGATGACGATTTGGATCGCGTGGTGTGAGTGCGCCGGCACAACACCTTGAGCCTGGCCGATCAGCAGGAAGCCACCGTCCCAAAGGTACCAGCGTGGAACGCTTAACCACCGGTACGACATGTTGTTCAACTCTTCGCTCAAGGCGCCCCTCGGTTTTCCTACTGTAGCTGATTTGTTCAAGAACTTTAGCGCGAGCGTTCAATCTTCAGAACGGCTTCCCACGATACCTTTACATCATGGTCAGCGACAGAAATCCTCTCGAGTTAATGGCGCCGCCGGTGGCGCTGGGCATGATCGCGGCTGCGCTCATGTGGGCCGCCTCGTCGGCGATACCCGTTTTCCGTGTCATGATCCCGGCAAACACCGTGTCCTCAGCGAGTCTGGCACTGCTAGGTGCTCTGACGTGTCTGGCAGGCGTGGTCTCGTTCCGGCGGGCGAAGACCACGGTCAACCCGATGAAGCCGGATGCCACGTCGTCTCTGGTGGTTTCAGGGGTTTACAGATATACTCGGAATCCCATGTACCTGGGTTTTCTCCTGATTCTGCTTGGCTGGGCGGCGTTTCTGTCGAACGTGTTGGCGCTGGTCGTGCTCCCGGCGTTTGTTCTGTATATGAACCGCTTCCAGATTGCCCCGGAAGAACGTGTGCTTGCCTCGCTCTTCGCGGACGACTACGCGGCGTACCGTGCCAGGGTGCGGCGATGGCTCTAAAGGGTTGCGAACTCGCACCAACACAACCGGGGAGGAATCGATGGAATATCTGATCGGAGCTGGAGTGGCAGTGGGCCTGTACGTCTTCGCCATGCTGTCGGGATTTGATCGCGACCGCGTATTCTATCCGACGGTCGTCCTCGTCGTCGCTCACTATTACATTCTGTTTGCCGTTATGGCGGGTTCGACATCCGCTTTGGCCTGGGAGTGCCTGGCCGCTGCCGCTTTTATCGGAGTGGCCGTGGCAGGCTTCAGGAAGAACCTTTGGCTGGCCGCGACCGGCCTCGCCGGGCACGGAGTTTTCGACGCCTTTCACCACTTGCTCATTCAGAATCCCGGCGTCCCGGTGTGGTGGCCCGGCTTTTGCGGTTCGTTCGACGTTCTCGCCGGTGGTCTTTTCGCTCTGCTGCTGATGCGACGCTCCGGATTCGATTCTGGCAACCGCTAAAAAAGGCGGATACCCCTCCGTGAAGGCATCCGCCAGTTGCCGGGAATCTCCCGGCCACCCTCCTCCGTCGAGGTGGCCACAAGCTATTCGCGTCCGGCTGTCTGACTAATAGGGACGAATCGCGTGAAATCGTTTCAACCTTTATCGCGCGTGTAGACCTGAAAAGGAGCCCAATAGAACGGCCGCGCGAAATTGCCTCCGCCCGCCAGCAATTCCAGCTTCGCCGCCCGCAGTGCCGCCGCCGGCCCGAGCCCCTGCCGCAACCCCTGGTACAGCCGCCGCATCAGGCGCGCCGTCGACACATCGGCGACATCCCACAAGCCCGCAATCACATTCCGCGACCCCGCCCGCAGAAACGCCCACGAAAACCCCACCAGCCCTTCGCCCGAATAGCTCCGCGCACCCGCGCCCCGGCACGCCGAGACCGTTACCAGCCGCGCTCGCAGCGCCAGGTCCATCACATCGCGTGCATAGAGTTTGTGCTGTCCGTGCGCCGCCGACAGGATCACCGCCGAATCCAGCGGCGATTCCCGGTTGGCCGCGGCATGAGCCGTGAAGTGAATGTAGCCGTAGTCCTCCACGCCCGCCCGCAGAAACGCCTCCGGAGTCGCCTCGGCCTTCTCTATCGTCCGCACGCCCGCGCCGAACGCTTCCCTGATTCCGGCAAGTTCCTCGCCCGCGTGATCCAGCGCCGGAAACTCGGCGTCTACCTGCACTGGATCGCCCACCAGCAGCAGTTTGCCGCCCGCCTGTCCCGGCGGCGACAACAAGCCCAGCGACGGCGTCACCGCCAGCGTGGTGCTCTCCAACCAGTAGCGCCCGGAACCATCCACCAGCGTCTCCAGGTTCAGCTCGTGCAGCGGACCATCGGGCGTCACCAGCACCCGGCCCCGCATCGCTCGTTCCACCGGTGCGATCAGCCTCCGCCACAACTCCACCCCTGGCCCGTTCGGCCGCCCTACGTCGCGCCCCGGCGTCAGCAGAATGCGGTTGTGCTCAGCCACCAGTTCCGCCACTTTCGCCGGCGGTGCATCGAGCTTCACGCAGTCCACCGCATCGGCAGTGGCCACCCAGACATGCGCCCCCCGCGGCGACAACCAGTAGCTCGCGAGCGCCGCCCCGCACTGTCGCGCCAGGCGTCGCGCCACCGCGCGATCCAGCGTCACCCTCCCCGCATCGTCCCGCAACGTCCGGCTCGCCAGCACTCGCGCCCGGCTCGACTCTTCCACCACCAGCGCTTTGTCCAGTTGCCCTTCTTCCAGCAATACCGCCGCATAGTCCTGATAATTGCGGATCAATTGCGACAGAAACGACACCTGATAGTCGGGCCGCTCCAGCGACAGCCGCGCTTCTTCAATCGTTCGCAGCGCCTTCTCAAAAGCCTGGTGCATTGCTGTCGGAGACTTGTTCTCCCTGTGCGCCCGCGCCAGGTGAAACAGCGCCGTCCAGCGGTCTCGCACGCCGATCTTCTGCCGCAGCGCCTCGTCGAAGATCTTTACCGCCGCTTGTGGCTGGCCCCGCCGCGCCGCGATCACCCCCGCGTTGATACTGCGGTCCGGTTCCCTCGCGTTCCGGTTCCACTGCTCCGCCTCCTCCAGACGCCCGCTCTCCACCAATGCCGACGCCAACCGTTCGCAGGCCAGCGCGTGCTGCGCCAAATTCCATCCCTCCGCCGCATCCGCCGCCTTCTTGAAGCAACTGATCGCCTCGGGCAGCCGCCCCAACTCCTGGTGCATCCGCCCCAGTTCCGCCTGGCTCAGCGCAATCAGCGACCGTGCCCCCAGCCGCAGATGGAACTCCGCCAACCGCCTCAACGCCTTCTCGGCTTCCTCATGCTGGCCCAGCCGCGCCCGGCACAACGCCAGGTTCAAAACGGCCACCGAATTCGCCGCTTCGCTCCCCGCCGCCTGCGTCAGTTCATCCGCCTTTTGGAGCAGCGGAATCGCCGGCTCGAACCGCGCCTGCCGCAGCAGGTGCAATCCGCGATTAATCAGCGCCGATCCCCGGTAGTAGTTATCCCCCGTGGCCTCCAGCCGCGCATACAGCCGGTCGGCTTCGTCCCAACGGTCCTTGGCCTGCCACGCACGCGCCAGGTGCAACAGGGCCTCCGAGTGGAGTTCCTGGTCGCCTTGGCGCTCGGCGATCTCCAGCGTCGTATTCAGCGCCGAAATCGCCTCGTCATATCGGCCCGCCAGCCGGTGCGCGTAGGCCTTGAGCGCCAGTTGCTTGCCCGTGAGTTCTTCGGGGACCCGTTGGGCAAGCAGCGGCTCGGCCCGCTCCCGCTCGCCCCGGTAAAGGTGAATCTCCGCTTCCAGCAGCCGGAAGCGCGCGCGCCACGCCTCATCCTTCCCAGGATGCTCTTGAATCAGACGCCTCGCCAGTTCCCAATCGCCCCGCCGGAACGCGAGCCGCGCCTCTTGGTAGGCTTCTTCTTCCCGTGGCTTTCGCCCGCATCCGCCGAGAAGGCCTATGGCGGCCAGCCGCCACCATTCTCGCCGCCGAAAACCATCTCCAACTCGCCGCCCCACGGCGACCCCAGTTCCGCCCGCACCATCGAGATCTTCTTCGTGTTGGCCGAAACCAGCAGTTCGCCGAGAATCAGTTTGCCCCAGCCCGGAATCACGATGCGGTGGCGGTCCGGAAACGTCACATCCTTCGGCGCGTCGTTCGGCTTCTCCCACTTGATACTGTCTACCACAGTGCAGTAGATGGGCTCAGTCTTGGGAAGCCGCTTCGGGACTTCGCGGTGCGTCGTCAACCCGTTCGGCGCGATCAAATGCTTGGCAAACCGCGCAAACTTGGCATCCTGCAACTTGACGCGCAAATCGTCCAGGCTACCTGTGTTCAAGAACTCCCGTGCAGCGATCCTGACCGTCAGGAGTTGGTTATCGATGCGCATGCCGTCGATTGCCGCTTGCACCGTAATCACCGGACGATCTTCCCCATCGCTCCGCGTCACCCCGCTCATCGTGAACGACACGCTCGCAAACTCGACCGTGCGGCCCCCGTTCCGGATCACCGCCTTCTCTACCGTCGATTTCACGGTTGTCACGGCCGGCAACTGGTTTTCCGCCCAGTTTCCGAACGTGTACTTGGCCGCCCCACGCGCCGGCCGGTAGTCGCCCCGCGCTTCCGCCTCCGCCCGACCGACTTCGAGCAGATCGCCCCCAAAGCGGATCTCCCCAGCCTCTCCCCGCGAATACCCGCCCACCGAGGCCAGCACCGCCGCCGCCTGGGATTTCAGATAACGGCTATCGTCCTCCGGGAACACGGTGTTGCCGTCACGCCGCAGCGTACCCGCAACGCCACCTGAATATCCAGTGAAGAAATGAACGCTTCTTCTACGCTGAGTTGTGGCCATGCAGCCTTCCTATTCCCGCTTGACAGTAAACCGGTACCGGTCCAGAACCTCGCCCGACTCATTGGCCAGGACTAGCTCGTACCGATCCTCTAGCAGTGTATCCGCATGCAGCCGCAATGTCACGAAAGGCGCGTTCGCGCTCGTCAGCCTCACCACTTCCCTGCCCGACGCCGTCCGCAGAGTCCAGTACAGTTGCCTGACGCTCGAAGGTGCGTTCACTTCCAACGCCACCATCGCCTCCGTCGCACTCCGCGCCACAACCACCTGCGGCGTCTCTCCCCGCGTCGCCGGACCCAGCACCGCCGTCGCCACCGCTGCCGGAGCCAGCGCCCGCTCCATCGCCGGAATCCGCACAAACTGTTGCCACCCGGCGATAATCGCCAGCGCCGCGGCCGCACCCGCCGGTACCAGCGCCGGCAGCGTGAACCAGTTCTTCAGCCGCTCCCAAAGCCCGCCCCGCTCTTCCTTAACCTGCCGCGCGTCTTCCTTTAGTACCGCTTCGAGGTTCTCAAAAAACGCTGCGCTCTCCCGCATCTCGGTCGCACAGTCGCGGCAGGTGAAGAAATGCTCTTCGAATTGGTCTCTCTCTTCTCTGCTCAGTTCTCCGAGCAGATACCGTTCTGAAGCGAGCATTTCCTTGGCTCCCTCGTGTTGCATTGCGTTCCCTCATTGAATGTGATCTTCATCGGCCAAACGTTTCTCTACAGCGTCAGCAGGGCGAAGCCCACCGCCCTTGTCTTCAGAAAACCCTGCCGGAACCGGGCCTTGGCGCGGTGCAGCAGCACCCGCAGGTAATCCCGGTCGACGTTCATCTCGCGGCAAACCTCGTCTTTGTCTTCCTCCTCCAGGAAGACCTTCCGAAGTAAGATGCGATCTTTTTCCGGCAGGCTCTCCAATATCCTCCGTACCTGTTGTTTTCGTTCTTCGGTCACCAGCCGCGATTCGCTGCCGGCTGTCGGGTCTGGCGGGTCGGCTAGATGATCGGGTAGTTCCGACGACCGGCCCTCCGCCCGGAATTGCTCCAACACGATGTTCGAGCAGACCGTATTCACAAACGCACCCAGGCGTTCCGGATGGTCCAGCCCCCGGTTCCTCCGCAAAAACGAAAACACCCGCAGAAATGTCTCCTGCGCGATATCTTCCCGCAATTGCGGCGACCGGACCCTGGACCGGAGTTTGATGTACAGCAAGTCCCCAAAGTAGTTGGTGAAGTGTCGCTCGACCTCCGGGTTGCCGGCCACCAGTTGGTCGACGTATTCCCGGTCAAACGAGTGCAAATTCATGGAGCGGGGTCTGGGGTGATCCCGGTAGTATATCGTTCGCGATGCTGCCCTGCAAGGCTGGTGAGCGGGAGAAGTGAATCTTGGAACAGTAGCCATAGTGACACCCAGTTGACAGTAGGAACGCGAATGGTTTTGCGTTGTCCCGGGTCTGCGCCCGGTATGTACTGCGTGTCTAGTGATGAAAACCCGCGAATCGTTTCGCCCGATCCGCGTTTTATGTCCACAGTTCCGGAACGAGAGTCCCGCCGACAATCGTCGGCCGCTCCGCCCGCCCGTTATGCATGTACGTTAACCGCAGATGGTCCAGACCCATCAGGTGCAGAATCGACGCATGGATGTCATGCACGTGCGCCGGACGGTCCACCGCCCGTAGCCCGATTTCATCCGTCGTCCCCACCACTCTACCGCCCTTCGTCCCCCCGCCGGCCATCCACATCGTGAAACCCCACGGATTGTGGTCCCGCCCGTTGCCCTTCTCGTTAAACGGCGTCCGCCCGAACTCGCCGCCCCAAACCACCAGCGTCGAATCCAGCAGTCCGCGCGCCTTCAAATCCGTCAGCAATCCCGCGATCGGCCGGTCGGATACCCGGCACCATTTCCCATGATTGGCCTCGATATTCGAGTGCGCATCCCACCCCGATCCCGAACCGCAATAGAGTTCCACAAACCGCACGCCGCGCTCCACCAGCCGCCGCGCCAGCAGGCAATTCGTCCCGAAGTCCGCCAGTGCCGGATCGTCCATCCCGTACAGCTTCTTGGTCGCCTCGGTCTCTTTCTTCAGGTCCACCGCTTCCGGCGCTTCCGCCTGCATCTTGAACGCCAGTTCGTAGCTCATGATGCGTGCTTCCAATTCCGAATCGTCCGCCTTGTCCGCACCCCAGCGTTCATTCAGACTGCGCAGAAAATCCAGCTTCGACCGTTGCTGCGCCGTCGTCACACCCTCCGGCGACTTCAAATGCAGGATCGGTGTATCCCCCTGCCGGAACTGCGTCCCCTGGTAGGTGGCCGGCAGAAACCCCGACGACCAGTTCTTCGGACCCCCAACCACCTCGCGGTCGTCGGTCAGCACGACAAACGTCGGCAGCGCCCGGTTCGACGAACCCAACCCGTAGGTCACCCACGCCCCCATCGACGGGCGCCCCGCGAGGATGTCTCCCGTGTTCATCTGGCACACCGAACCCACGTGATTCAACCCGTTGGCCCAGCACGACCGCAGGATCGCCAGATCGTCCACATGTTGGGCAATGTGCGGATACCAGTCCGACACCCATGTCCCCGCCTGCCCGTACTGCTTCCATTTCCGCGGCGATCCCATCAGCGTGTTGCTCGCCGTTCCCATCGCCGTAATCACCTTCCCAAACGACGCCGGCATCGGCTGCCCGTGCATTTCATTCAGCTTCGGCTTGGGATCGAACAGGTCGATATGCGACGGACCGCCTTCCATGAACAGCCAGATCACCGCCTTGGCTTTCGCCGCATGGTGCGTCGGCTTCGGCGCCAGCAGGTCTTTCCCCTGCGCCTTGTCTTCCGCCAGCATCGAGCCCAGCGCCAACCCGGCCAGACCCGACCCGGCCCGCGAAAAAAACTCCCGCCGCGAATTGACCCGCCACCGGTGTTGCAGTTTGTCGATCATGGCTTAGTTCATGTACACGAATTCGTTCGAGTTCATCAGC
>JAEUQD010000002.1 GCA_016789925.1 Bryobacterales bacterium
CTCGGGCACCGCGCGGGCGAAGAGGGCCACGCCTTCCCCCAGGATCACGGTTTCCTGGCCACGAACAAGGGCGTTGAGAGTTTCAGCGCCGAGGGTGGCGTCGCTCAAGACGAAATCGGCGCCGGCACGATGAATCGCTTCGACGTTCCGCTCATGGGTGATGCGGCTGACGATGCGGAGGTCGGGCTTGAGGCGGCGGCAGTAAACGGCGAGGTAGATGTTCATGGCGTCGTCGTTGGTGGTGAGGAGGACGGAGGAAGCTTCGGCGAGGCCGGCCTGGAAGAGCACGTCGCGGTCCGCCGCGTCACCGGCGCCAATGCGGTCGACCAGCGGGGCGAGTGCGGCGAGCCTTTGCGGGTCGCGCTCGACGACGCCGGTGACCACGCCTTCGTGGTGCAGGGTCTGGACGGCGGCGGTACCGACGACCCCGGCTCCGATGACGAGCACGCGTGCATGATTGCGGACGTCGGGAGGGGGGACGAGCCGCTGCTTGAGCTGATCGAGTTGGGCGCGGGTGCCCGCGATGACGAGGACGCCGCTAGGGTCGATGACGGTGGTGGGATAGGCGGGCTGGAGGCGGCCGCGAATCCAGATGCCGGCCACACTCATCCGCTCCACTTCGCGTAAGCGCGTTTCGCGCACTTCGCGTCCGCCGAATGGCGTCAGGCGGACGGGAAGTTCGGCGATGAGGAGGTTCCGGAAGCTGCCCACAACCTGTGCCTCGGACTTCCCCACCACGACCCGATGCGCGAGGTAACTGGCCAGTTGCACCTTGAGCGGCAAGACATGATTCGCGCCGCTGAGTTCGAGGATGTCCACTGAGTCCTCATCCTCCACGGTGGCCACCAGCGGCACGTGGGGGGCGACCTCCCGCACGGTGAGGGTGATGTTGGTGTTGGTGGTGTCCTCGCGGTTGACCACGACCATCCGTGCGCGCCCGGCGCCGACCGCCTCGTAGGTTTCCGCGCTATCCACTTCGCCGGTGACCACCGAGATTCCTTCGGTGGCCAGTTGCGCGGCGGTGGTGGGGTTGGGTTCGATGACGACGTAGGGAATGCCGGAGGTTTGCAGGCGCCGGATGAGGCCGATCGAAATGGCGTCGTACTCCGTGATCACGACATGACCCTGAACCGTTTCAGGGACGCTCCGCGGGGCCGTGGTGCGCATCCGGGCCTCGAGCCACGGCGCATAGAACAGGCGGATGAACAGCACGGGGAGCATCACGAGCAGGAAAATCACTCCGGACAGCAGGACAACCACGCTGAAGATGCGGCCAATGTCGGTGGCGAACGTGATATCGCCAAAGCCGAGGGTCGTCATGACGACCAGCGTCCAATAGAGGCCGGTAACCCACGAATGGGTCTGGCGCTCGACCGACTCCATGATGATGTGGAACAGCACGGCGTAGATCAGCACCATGGCGGTGAGGAACGCGATGTAGCGCAGCAGTGCGCCGACGTTGCTGCGGAGATTCCGGTCGGTCAGAAGATAGGCGATCTGGCTCGGCAGAAACTTCATCAGCCCAAGGGTAACGCGAGTGGGCGCCCGGTCAATGTCAGTGCGCGAGCACGAACATCGCCACGCCGTGCGGCGCGACAGAGGCTGCGACGCTTCGATCCATCTTGGGGAGGTTCACCTGGCGCCAGGGGTCGCGGAGTTTACGCTTGCCGGTCAGGCCGAGTTCCTGCCAGGAGGCGGAGACTACGCGGGGTTCGCGGTCCAGATTAAAGAGGCCGACGGCGAGCGCACCGTTTTCAAGAGGCTTTGCGAGCACGAGTTCCGTGGCGGTGTGGCGGATGACCCTGGCCTGTATGCCAAGCGGGTCCTGATTGATGGCGATGATCTCCGCGTTACAGAGGACATTGAGCGTGAAGTCGTCGAGCCGCTCCATGTCGCCGGAGAAGAAGAGCGGCGCGGCCATGAGGCTCCAGAGGGACATGTAACTGTAGGTTTCGTCCGGGGAGAGGGAGGAGGGCGTCGCCTCGGCCTGTTTGAAGGCGCTGCCGTACCAGCCGATGAGGATATAGTCGGGGTCGTTCCACTGGCCGGGTTTGGCGTAGTCGTGCAGCACCATATTCTTAAAGGCGATGGAATAGAAGCCGGGCAGGGAAGTGTCGCGGGCGAGGCCGAGGTCGCCGGTCGTACGCCAGGATTGGCCGCCCACATCGGCGCCCCACTTCCACACTTCGTTGACGCCGTACTGGCAGAGGTTCAACTGGATGTCGCGCGATTGCCGGCGCAACAGGCCGCCCATCAATTCGTAGGGCTTGCGGCTGCCGGCGACGTCGGGTTTCGGGACGATGGTCCGGTATCCGCACCAATCGTACTTGAGCAGGTCGAAACCCCATTCGGCGAAGGTTTGGGCGTCGATGGCCTCGTGCTGCCAGGCGCCTTCCAGTTTCTGGCATGTGGTGGGTCCGGGCGACGTGTAGACGCCGGCCTTGAGGCCCTTGCCGTGGATATAGCCGGTGAGCGCCCTCATGTCGGGGAACTTGTCGTTGGTGAGTGGGCGGCCCGTGGCATCGCGCGCCCGCGGCCCTGGCGGAGGCATCCAGCAGTCGTCAATGGAGACGAACTCGTAGCCGAAGTCGGCCATGCCTGACGCGATCATGGCGTCAGCCGCCTTGCGGATGGTGGCATCGGTCACGCGGCAATAGTGCGTATACCAATGATTCCAGCCCATCGGCGGCGTCAGAGCCAACGTTTCGCCGACGTGTAACTGGAATGGCTTCGATGTCTTGCCGTGGCGATTGCGGGCTTCCAGCCGGATCGGAATAACACGGGGATTGGGGGGAGTGCGGCCGCTCAGGACCCCGCTACCGGGGTCGAGCGTGATGCCGGGCGGCAAGCCCTTCGCCGAGAAACGGATTGGCCGTTCGCCGGTGCAGGGGATGCGGTAGAGGAAGGGCATGCCGGGGCGTGCGCCGTAGACTTTCGGAGAGTTGATCTTCGGAGCGGGGCCCGGTTTTGGGGTGAGCATCGGAGGCGGCGCGAAAGCGAGTAACAGACCTGTAACAACGAGAATCATGATTTGAGTGTACTAAGCGCGGGGGCATTGTTTTTCCGGTCCGATTGCGATAGGATTCCAACCCAAGGAACGGCAGCGCATGTTCATTCGAAGATGAATGACGAACCGACGTTTTCGCGACAAGGGGGGCTGTTATGCGCGTACTCTCGATTTTGCTTCTGTGGGGGACCAGCGGCTTCGCGCAGAATGTTACCGGGACAATTCTCGGCACGGTTACCGATGCCACCAGCGGCGCGGTACCGGGCGCGCGCGTAACCGTCACGAACGACCGCACCGGGCAGCGGCGTGAGATCATGACCGGCGCTCAAGGCGGTTATGTCGCCAATTTTTTGCCTGTCGGACTTTGGAGCGTGACGGTCGAGAAGGAAGGCTTTCGCCGCGCGAACATCAATGAAATTCAACTTCAGGTTGACCAGCAGGCGCGCATCGACGTCACGCTCGAGATCGGGGCGGTTACGCAGGAAGTGAGCGTGCAGGCCGCGGCCGCGCTGCTGCAAACCGAGAACGCGTCGCTCGGCGATGTCGTCGAGACGCGCCAGATTCTGACTCTTCCCTTGAACGGGAGGAGTTTCCTGCAACTCGCCTCGCTCACGCCGGGTGTGAATACGGGTGGCGCGACCAACGGCAACGGAATCTCGATGAATGGCGGGCGGGGCGATTTCAACGGGCTGGTCATGGACGGAACTTCGAACTATTCGCGGTTCGAGGGGGCAGCGGTCATCTCGCCGAACGTCGACGCAATTCAGGAATTTCGTGTCCAGACAGCCATTCCGTCGGCCGAGTTTGGGTTTGCCGGCAACGGTCAAATTAATCTGGTCACCAAGTCCGGCACGAACGCCTACCATGGCACCGCCTACTGGTTCTTGCGGAACCGGCAACTGGACGCGCGCAATTTCTTTGAACCGGCGGGTCCGCCGGCGGCGTTCAAGCGGAACCAGTTCGGAGGGACGATCGGCGGTCCAATCCGCCGGAACCGCACGTTCTTCTTCTTCGACTACGAGGGTCTGCGGATCCGCCAGTCGGCGCAGATTCGCTCGCTGATTCCGACGCGGGAGATGCGGTCTGGGGATCTGTCGAGCTTGCGTCCCATCTTCGATATCCTGACTTACAGCGCAGCGACTAACTCGGTCACCCAGTTTCCGGGCAACCGCATTCCCTCGCAACGAATCTCGAAAGTGGCCGCCGGTCTGAACGAATTCTATCCCAACCCGAATATCAGCGAGGGTAACATTAACCACGTGAACGTGACGCCATCGAAAACCGACGGAGATACCTACGGGGTTCGCGTGGATCATCAGTTTTCGCCTCGGCACCTCGTCTATGGCCGCTACGGCATCAATGGCTCGTCCGCTTTTTCTCCCGGCACCCTCCCGGTGCTGGGGACGTTCACCGAGCCGCGAGCGCAACTGGGAACCCTGAATTACACGTGGTTGATGTCAGCCACTGCCATCAATGAAGTGCGCCTCGGCTACAACCGTTCGCGCGCCAATATCGTGTCCGCGCGGACCTTCAACGACGACGTGGCCGGACGGCTGGGCATAGGCGGCGTCTCGACCGACCCCATCGACTTCGGGTTTCCCAATATCAGCCTCATCCCGAACTACGCCGCTGTTTCGGACCCGTCCAATCCATTTCCAACGATTCGCAAGGACAACCTCTATCAACTCAACGAAACCATGTCGCTGAATCGGACGGCGCATTCGTTCAAATTCGGAGTTCAGATTCACCGGTCTGAATTGAACGGCGTGCAGAACAGCCACGGCCGGGGGACGTTCGAGTTCGACGGGCGCTTTACCCGTAGTCCGGCCGCCCCCAGCGCATCGGGAAGCGAATTTGCCGACTACCTGCTCGGCTTTGCCTCGCGCTCGCAGCGCCAAGTCGGCTCGACGCGGGTGGACATGCGTTCAACGTTGTTTGCGGCGTTCTTCCAGGACGACTGGAAGGTAAACCGGCGGCTGACCATCAACCTGGGTCTTCGTTACGAGTTGAACACTCCGCTTGCCGACATGTACGGACGCAATGCCAACGTCGACTTCATTTATGGATCGGGCCGCGCGGCGGTTGTTCTGCCCGGACAGACAGGGCCTGTTACGGGCCATCACTACGACAATGCCACTTACCTGGGGGACTACAACAACTGGGCGCCACGCTTTGGATTCGCGTACCGTCCGTTTTCGGACGGCAAGACCGTGGTCCGCGGCGGCTACGGAATTTTCTATTCGCTATCCGTGGGCCAGATGTTTACGTTCCAGGCGCAGAATCCGCCACGAATCGTCAATGACGTTTTCACCGCTGCGTTTCCAACTCCCACGCTGACTTTCGAAAACGCATTTCAACTGGGCAGCCTTGCTCCTTCTGGAATCGTGTCCGTTCGTGCAATGGAGTACAACCGGCGCGACCCATACATCCAGCAGTGGGATTTCACAGTCCAGCGACAGATCGCTACGGACCTCGTCGTCGAGGCCGCGTATGTCGGCACCAAGGGCACGAAACTGCCGCGCAGCGACATTATCAATAGCCCGCGCCCCGGCCCCGGGGCCATTCAGCCGCGGCGGCCCTTCCAGGGATTCGCCACGTTCTTCGTGCGCGAGGCGCGCATGACCTCGATCTATCACGCGCTGCAACTCAAACTCGACAAGCGCTTCTCGCGGTCCCATTCCTTTCTGGCTTCTTACACGTTCAGCAAATCTCTCGACACCGGCTCAGCCTCTTTCGGAGGCGGCGGAAACTCCTCCGACAACGCCCAGGACAGCGACGACATCCGGGCGGAACGAGGCCGTTCCGCTCACGACGCCCGGCAAGTCCTGACGCTGAGCTACATCCTCGAGTTTCCCTGGCTCAAGCGGAACCCCATACTCGGCGGCTGGCAACTGGCCGGAATCGCAGCCTTCCGGACCGGCTTTTCACAGTCGGTGATGGTGGGTTCCGACCGATGCAACTGCGATCGTGCAGCCCGCATGCGGGCCGATGTCGTGGCCGGCGTCCCGTGGGTGCTGGATGGACCCACGCCGCAACGGTTCTTCAATACCGGCGCTTTCCGGTTGCCGGACCTCTATACTTTCGGTAATTCCGGACGCGGTATCGTCGACACGCCGGGCCGGCAGCAATTGGATGTTTCGCTGCAAAAGAATTTCCGCGGCTTATTCGAGTCCCACCGGGTCCAGTTTCGCTGGGAGTTGTTTAACCTGTTCAACCGCACGAATTTCAATACGCCGAACATGACCGTCGACAACGTGAACTTCGGGCGGATCACGTCGGCGGCCGCGGCCCGCCAGATGCAGTTTGGCTTGCGCTACGAGTTTTGAGGGCGGCACTCACCGCAAGTATTAAAAAGGGTCAATTGCGCGAATGCGCGGCCAATGTCAATTGCCGCGACTAACTCCGCCGTGATATCCTTCCCCTCATTCACGGAATCGCGGGCCGTCTGGTAGAGGTTAGAAATTCGTTAGATTAGGAGTGTTTCATGATACTGCTGCGCCTGTTGGCGGCTGTGTTTCTCGTTGTCGCGCCGACCTTTGCTCAGACCTCAGCGGGAGCCTTGGTGGGCCTGGTTCGCGACCCCGCGGGTGCGGCCGTTCCGGCCGCGGGCGTTGTGGTGACGAATACGGAAACCAATGTGAGCTTTAACATTCAGACCGATGGCTCAGGGAACTACTTTGTGCCGAGCGTGCTCCCCGGTAATTACTCGGTGGTCTGCCAGCATCCGGGGTTCAAGAAGATCACGGTCGAGCCGGTGGTTGTCAGCGTAAATCAGACCGTGCGCGTCGACCTGACGCTCCAGGTGGGAGAAACGACCGAGTCTGTCACGGTGCAGGAATTCGCGAGCCTGGTCCAGACCGACACGTCGACGATCGGGCAGGTGGTGACGGCGCGCCAACTGGCGGAACTGCCGCTGAACGGCCGTGATTTTCGCAGCCTGCTCCGTTTGAACACCGGCGTCACAGAACCGCAGGGGGGCATCAGCGTGACGCCCTCGATTCGCCGGCAGGGTTTCAACGACGGCATCAAGAACGTCAGCATCAACGGCGCACGGCCTTCTTCGGTGACTTACCTGATCGACGGTGTTTCGCTGAACGAGCCACTGTTTCAGTTCCCCAGCCAGATTCCGCCCATCGAAGCCGTGGCGGAGTTCAAACTTCAGAACGCACTGTATCCGGCGGAATTCGGCATGGGGGTGGGGCAGGTGAGCATCGCGATGAAATCCGGGACGAACGAAGTGCACGGATCGATGTTCGACTTCCTCCGCAACGATGCTTTGCAGAAGTTCCATCCGCGCTTCCAGACGAGAACGCCTCTGAAGCAGAATCAGTTTGGCGTGGTCGTTGGGGGCCCTGTCTACATCCCCAAGCTCTACGATGGCCGTAACCGGACCTTCTTTTTCGCGAGTTATCAGGGTGGCCGGCGTGTGATCGGCAGTTTCGGAGTGGGGCAGGTGCCGACGGCGGCTGAGAAACAAGGAAATTTCAGCGCCTGGCCTACCCAGCTTTTCGATCCGTTGAGCGGCGTGCTGAATCCGGGCGGCAATCCGCCGGTTACCCGGCAGCCCTTCGCCGGCAACGTGATCCCGGCCAGCCGTTTCGCGCCACAGGCCGCCGCTCTCATCAAATACTGGCCCGAACCCAACCGGCCTTGCACGACTCCCTGCACCAACTACCAGGCCAGCACGAATACTCCGGTGCGCATGGATCAGTACACTGTCCGTGCGGACCATAACTTCTCGAGCAAAGACCGCATGATGTGGCAGTATCTGCGGTCGAAGGAGACTGCGCCTATCCCGTCCATTATTCCTCTTTCCGGTGTCGTCACCTCGCAGGGAAGCTGGATGAGTTCCGCGCAGTGGACCCACGTGTTTTCGCCGCGGCTGGTGAATGAACTGCGCGCCGCCTACAATCACTTTATCTTCGATCAGAACTTCGAAACGCAAAGCGGCACGGTCAAATACTGGAAAGACGCCGGTCTGAAGAACCTCAACGAAAATTACAATGCGCTGCCGGCCATGATCCCGGGCACCCAATACACGAGCATCGGCTACGCCGGGTCGGTGCCCTTCTATTCGGTTACAGATACTCAGCACTATGTCGAGCACTTGACATTTACAACGGGCAAGCACAGTTTTAAGGGCGGTATCGACTATCGCCGGTCGCGGACCACGCGCATTGGCGGCTTCCAGGGCAACGGCATCATCAACTTCAACGGGATCTACACGGCGCGGAATCCGACAGTGGCGCAGGTGGCGGGCGCGGCCAATACAGGGAACGGATTCGCCGATTTTCTACAGGGATACGCCAGCCTGGCCGCCGGGAATCCTTTCGATTCCGATTCCGGGCGGTTGTGGAACTCCGACGTGAACATCTTCTTCCAGGACGATATCCGACTTACACCGCAGTTAACCCTGAATGTCGGGATGCGGTGGGAATATCGGGGGCCGTGGCACGAGAAGTCCAACGGTGGAAAGATCTTCGATTACTCTTTCGCCGGCGGGCGTGCCCTCTATCGCGATGAGGCGTTCGTGAAAGCGGTGAACAATCCGATTTTCGCCAGTTGCTGCTCATCCAACACGGTGTATAACCCGGACTACCGGAATTTCGCTCCCCGGTTCGGGCTCGCCTGGCGGCCGCTGTCGAACTCGAACCGCCTGGTGGTGCGGACGGGTTATGGCGTCTACTACGACATCCTGCACCGCTTCTACGATACGCAGCCGTACACGGTGAACGTCCCGTACATTCTTCAGGCGCTGCCCGCGGTGACCGGCCTGGAAAGTCAGCCGCCTCTTGACATCCGCAATCTCTTCCCCGCGCCCATTCCGATCGCTCAGCGCGAATTCACGGCTCCGTACTGTCAGGGGCCTGCTTCTGAGAGCACGGACCCGGCGACCGGCAAGATCACCGTGCGCAATCAGTGCTTTGGTACGGGGCTCTCGTACGCGAATCCCACGAACCGGACGCCCTACACGCAGAACTGGGGCCTGAATATTCAATTCGAGCCACGGGAGCGGATGCTTTTTGAAATCGGCTATCAGGGCAGCCACGGACTTCGCGCCCAGAGCTTCTATCACGCTAACCAGGCCACGCTGCCCACGACAATCGGGAACCCTAACAACAGCGTGCGGTTTGCGTCGCAGTGCCCGCCAGGAACTTACCCCACAACGTGTTCGCCGATCCAGGACCGCGTCGCCTATAAGAACTTCATCCCGCAGCTTGCGACCTACATCAACGATAACAACAGCATCTACCATGCGATGACGTTGAAGCTGGAACAGCGGTTCAGCCAGGGTCTCCAGTTATTGACGGCGTTCACGTGGAGCCGAACCATCGACGCCGTCTCGGAGATCCAGACCCAGGGTGGAACCCCACGCACGTATCCTCAGTACAACGGCCGCCGGGATCTCGAACGCGGCGTGGCCAACTTCGATCAGACGCGCCGGTTTGTCACGAGCGTCCTCTACGAATTCCCGTTCGGCAAGGGGCAGAAGTATCTGAACACCGGCGGCATCCTCAACAGCGTGCTCGGCGGATGGCAGGCTAACACGATCATCACGCTGGCCGACGGCCTGCCCTTCACGGTGGGCTGCTTCTGTGGC
>JAEUQD010000020.1 GCA_016789925.1 Bryobacterales bacterium
GAAGTAACGAATGTTACGATCAGCGGTTATGGCTTCGATGTCGGGTGGCAGCCGGGCCTACTCGAGTTGACATCGATCACGCCCGCAAACATATTCGCACCGCTCACGACAATCCAGTTCTTTCCGTCTACGCCCGATGCGTCCGGGTTGGCGTCGGGACTGGCGGAGTCAGTAGCGGGTCCGGGTTCTTTCACAGGATCCGGCTCACTGATGACCCTGGCGTTCAAGGGATTGGCGAACGGTAACACAAGCATCGAACTAAGCAATTTGCTCCTGCTGGACGAGTTTGGTGATCCCTTCAATATCGAGATAGGGACGGCTGAAGTGACGGTTGGAGCAATTCCTGAGCCAGGCACGGGCGTTCTGATGAGTTGCGTGCTCGGCGTCGCAGCTATCGGCTGGCTTCGGCGGAAGCGATAGAGCTACTTTCGTGGCGCAGACCGGGCGCGATGGGCATGTCCGGTCTGCGATTGTGCGGGCCTCCGTCGTCGTCATGGCTTGCTCTAACGGCAGTTTAACGGCAGAATAACGGTAGTTCCCGATGCCGACAAACTGCCGTTACGATGCCCTTTGATCCAAAATTCACGATCACTCCGAAGATCGCGACTGACCTCATGCGCATTGAGGCGGCGCGGCAGGCGGTGGACGATTTGCCGATCACTCCGTCCGTACTGGCGACCCTCAGAGAGACAGCGAGATTGTTCACCACGCACTACTCGACCCTGATCGAAGGGAACCGGTTGACCCAGGAGCAGGTATCGAAGGTGATCGAGGGCAACCAGCATTTTCCAGGACGCGAGCGTGACGAGAAGGAGGTGCTGGGGTATTATGCAGCGCTGGAGAAGGCGGAGCGGATGGCAAGGGTAGGGGCTCCGGTGACGGAGGTGCAGATTCAGACGCTCCACGCGCTGGTCATGGCCGAGGGACGCACGCGAGTAAAGCCCACTACCTACCGTGACGGCCAGAACGTGATTCGAGACGGCCAGAGCCGTAGAATCGTCTACCTGCCGCCGGAGGCGAAAGACGTTCCTCAGCTGATGAAGGCCCTGGTAGCGTGGCTGGGATCATCCGAAGAAGACGGGCTGCCATGTCCGCTCCGTGCAGGGATTGCTCACTACCAGTTCGCCACGATCCATCCTTATTATGACGGCAACGGCCGAACCGCCAGACTCCTGACGACGCTGATCCTTCACCTTGGTGGTTATGACCTCAAGGGCTTGTACTCGCTGGAGGAGTACTACGCGCGTAAGCTGGGCGACTACTACGATGCGCTCAACGTTGGTCCTGGCCATAACTACTACTCGGGCAGGGCGGAAGCGGACATTACATCCTGGGTGGGATACTTCTGCGAGGGCGTGGCGGACGCCTTTGAGAAAGTGCGGCTTCGAGCGAGAGACGCTGCTGGTGCGGGAGAGCGCGATCAGTCCGACCTTTTGCGCCGGCTGGATCCGAGGCAGCGCAAAGCGCTGGAACTGTTCCGGGATAGCGCAGCCATCACCAGCAGCCATCTGGAACAACTCTTTGGAATCTCCCAGCGAACCGCCCGCAATGTGCTTGCCGCATGGGTAGAGAACGGCTTCATCGTCGTTGGCGATCCGGCGAGAAAGACACGCACGTATCGCCTGAGTGCTGATTACGCGGCACTCCGCAAACTCCGATAGCGTGGTCTACTCGAGAACTTAGCGCAGTGGCCGGGGGTCGAAATTTTCGACCAGCATCAAGTCTACACTGGGGATCTCATCCTGTACAAAGAGGAAATTTGTTTCGTCGCGCGAAACGCCGACCACCATTCCGACTCGGGGCGAAACCGTTTGTACGATTGGCCGGGCGTTCCCGGTCGCCAGGTTGAGAAGGGTGAACTCACAACGATCGCCGGAAGGCGTAGGCATTGGATAAAGCAGTCCCTCCGCGGTGAGTGCGAACCCGGAATTCGCGCACACAGGCGCCGCTACGTGGGTCTCGGCGCCACCGGAGGCGGGCACCCGCCGGATTGCGTTGCCCGCTTCAGAAAGGTAGAAGAGCATTTTGCCGTCCGGGGACTCCAGCGGCCGCAAGCCGCCGTTGGTGGTGACCTGAACGGATTCACCGCCGGCGCTGGGCATCTTCCAAAGCTGATGCCGGCCGCTCCGCATGCTGCTGTAGTAAATCCAGAGGCCGTCGCGTGAGTAACTCGGAGTAGTTTCATCGGAGGGGTGATGCGTCAATCGCCGGGGTGTCCCACCGGCGGCCGGCATGATAAACAGATCCGCCTGCCCTTCCGGACGGGCATGGAAGACGAGCCAGTGCCCGTCGGGAGACCACGCCGGAGGACCGACCAAGGGTCCATTGAAAGACGTGAGTCGAATTGGATCCGAGCCGGCCGCGTTCGAGATCCACACTTCTTCGGCGCCGGATCGTGAGGATACGAAAGAGATCCTGCCGCCATCGGGCGAGTATCTGGGGTGTCCGTCGTTTCGAGTGGACGAGATGAATAGTTCGGGGAGAGTCGACGGCCCGTTCCGAGCAGGGATTTTCGCGCGCCAGATGTTACTATCCTGTCTTCGCCGCGAATAGACGAGACGCCTGCCGGCGCTGACGTGCCAGACGTCATCCTCGAGAGGTATGGTTCTCTCCGATGGCGGGCGCCCAAAAGCGCTTTTCAGTTGAATCCTGGGACGCATGTGGATGTTTGGGCTTTGGCGAAGGACGTAGAGGATTTCGCGTCCGCCTTGCATCCAAACCGGGTTGGTCGACCATTGGTTGTGGTTTGTCAGGCGGAGCACATTCCCGACAGGCTTCTGCTTTGAGTCGAGAGATAGGAGATAGAGCTCACTCCAGGAATAGCCTAAGAGCCGGCAAAAGGCGAGTGTCTGCCCGTCCGGAGAAAACGCCGGAGTATGGTCACCGAAGGAGTCTGGCGGGGAGGTAGTGAGTTTCCGCTTTTCTCCGGTCATGGAAAAAAGATAGATGCCTGGATGCGGCTCTTCCTCCTCCCGGTGGGCCGCCGCCACCCAGTGCCCATCGGGAGACCAGGCGAGGTTCGCCAGTTGCTCTTCGGATCGTAGTTGTTGCTGTGATGGTAGCCGGTCTCTGAGTTGGTCCCCGCGCGTTTCGGCGATTCGATGCTCCGGACCGCCGGTGGAAGCGACAAGCATCAGTGCTGCCCGATCATCGCCGCTCTGACGTAGAAATGCGATGGTGCGCCCGTCCGGGGACCAGGCTGGGCTGAAGTCATTTGCAGCATCCGTGGTGACGCGGCGGAGAGTGCCGGAACCGATCGCGGCGACGTAGACGTCGAAGTTATCCTGCTTCTCGCCGTTCCAAGAGAAGGCCACGTATCCGCCGTCGGGTGACAGCGCCGGATCCACTTCCGATCCGTGAAATGCTGTTAACGGCACCGGGCGAAGGATGACTTCCGCAACTCGGGAAAAGACAAGACGCCAGAGGACGACAACGGTACCGAGGAGCACGGCGGCGGCCGCGATGAGCGCGAACTTCCACCAGGGTTCAGGACGTCCTGCCGCTTTCGGCTGTGAGACGGAGCGCGGCTCCTCGGCTGGGACAACGGGCGGCAGAATTACCTCACCGATGAAACGATAGCCGCGCTTCGCGACGGTCTCGATGTATTGGGGCCGATCGGCGGAGTCGGCAAGTGCCTGGCGGAGGCGGGTTACGGCGGCGTTCAGGCCGTGCTCGAAGTCAACAAAGGTGTCGTCGGGCCAGAGGCGACTGCGCAGTTCTTCTCGAGTAACAGTCTGACCCGGGTGTTCCAGCAGGGCGGCGAGAACCTGAAACGGCTGGGCCTGGAGTCTGACGCGCAGGTTGTGCTTGCGAAGCACGCCCTCTTTGAGAGCGACCTCAAATGGCCCGAACCGGACGATGTCGACAGGATGCCTGCCGGGGAGCATACAGGAGACGCCGCCAGTATATCGCGCCAATGCCGGCGCGATGCAAGTTTTAGTACGGGCAAAGTTCCCTATGTTTCTTGAGGATAGCTCGTGAGGTAAATGTTACCTGTGCGTGCCGGCCGGAGAATTTACAAAGGGCCGGCCTTCGACGACGATCGCGTTCCATGAGGAGGCGGATTTCCGGCATCACGGTGGGCGTCGCCGTGCTGCTCGTGGGAGGCTTGGTGGCCAGGGCGGATGGGCGGTGGCCGCAGGCCGACGCAGCGAAAGCTCTGGTGGAGGCGGGGCGTTTTGCGGAGGGCGAGGCGATGTTGAACCGGGTACTGCCGGTAATCGAGCGGGAGGTAGGGCAGGAGAGTATTGAAGTGGGGAAGTTGCTGTACATTCGGTCGATCGCCGTTCACGAGCAGGGACGCTACCAGGAGGCGGAAGAGATATGCCGGGAGTCACTCCGCATTGCAGGGAATAGCCTTGAGGCGGATCATCCGGTGACGTTGGAGATGCGGAACAGGCTAGGGGGGATTTTACAGGATCAAGGCAGGTATCAGGAGGCACTGGCGGTCTATGAGGAACTACTGGCGAAGCAGAATCAACTCTCAACGACGAACCCGCGGGTCGTCTCCTATCTGCTCAACAACCTTGGTTCGGTTTACTTGCAACTAAGGCGCGTTCAGGAGGCACAAGAGAAATTCGAGTACGTGCTGGCGCTTCAGGAGAAAACCCTTGCTCCGGACGATCCCGACCTGGCGATCTCTCTGAATAATCTGGGCGGACTACTGAGCTGGCATGGGGATCCGGAGACAGGGGAGAGAATGCTGCGACGGGCGCTGGCCATCCGTGAAAAGAGACTGGGAGCGGATCATCCGGACATTGCGTGGAGCCTAAGCAATCTGGCTGAACTGAGTAAGCATTTGCATCGGATCGATGAGGCAGAAGCGCTGTATACGCGGGCGATGTCGATCTTCCGCAAAGGGGCCATAAGCGATGTGCGCGTGGCCCGGACGTTGACCAACCTGGGATTTGTTTATCAGATGCAAAGGAAATATGACCAGGCAGAAGCGGCGATCCAGCAAGGGCTAACGATTCGGGAGAAATGTCTTGGTCCGGACCATCCCGACGTTGCGGAGAGCCTGATTCATCTGTCAGGAGTGATGATTGTGCGAGAGGAGCTATCGATGGCGGCGCAGCACTGCGAACGTGCGCTGCGAATCATCAGGGCATCGTCCGGAGACGAGTATCTCCCAGCCGCCTTCGCACTGAACAACCTGGGATTTGTGCGGCGAAAGCAGAAACGGTACTCGGAAGCAGGCGCCGTGCTGCACCAGGCGATTGGGATCTTCGAGAAGGAAACGCCGGACGGTTCGCACCTGGCGGACGCGCTGTGGAACATGGCTGGGGTCCAGTTTGCATGGCGGAATTACCGTGAAGCGGAGGGGCTGTTGCGGAGGGCGATCGAGATTCGAGAGAAGCGTGGAGGGCTGCCGGAACCGGGCTTACTGAAGGCGCTGGAAGATTACGCCGCGGTGCTGCGGAAACTGAATCGGAATGCGGAGGCGAAGGCAGTGGATGGGCGGGTGAAGGGACTGATGCCGGGGAGGCAGTGAAGTCGGACAGGGGGAATTACTGGATCCGCTCCTCGCGCCGGGCGGTTTCAATGAGCCTTGGGCGTTCGTGGGTCGCGGCGAACCAGTCAATTCGGCTCGGTCAGCGGGGGCGGGATGCAAAGGTAACGCGGTCCGTCCATTCGACTGTGTGCATGCCGTCCCAGATCCGGATGAGCGCATCCGTGATCCCGGCCAAGTTTTGCGGCCGGTAGGTGCGCTCTGAAGGCGAGATGCGCTCGTCCAGCAGGAACCGCAGCATTCTTGAGGAACACGCGCACAACGGAGCCTGCTTCGCGCGGCGTAAGTCGTTGTTCCTCAGTAGTTTGCCGCCGCGCTGCGCGGCCCTGTGCGCTTCTAAGGGACGTCGATCCAAGCCGCCGGCGGAAGGGAGGCGCGCAACTTCTCAGCTGTCATGGAGCGGTTCTCGTCTAGGGCCTGGAGGACTTCGGATTCAAACGCCGAGGCGTAGCGCAGCGCTTGCGATACGCGGTCCCTGTCGAGTTGAAGGTGCTGAGCGGTTGAATCCGGGTCCAGCCCATAGCCTTCAGCCACCATCAAGATTTCCCAGACCGCCAAACCCGAACCAACGACGTAGGCTTGGCGGCCCGCAGCCGAGTCGCGAAATTCGATGGCCGGGAACTCGGCGCGGCGCAATCCTTCTTCGATCAACTGGGCGGTAGCCTCAACGCGGCTCTTGCGCAGACCGGTGGCAAAGCGATCCAGGCGAGCCGCCTGCTCATCCCGCAACTCGACGTTGATCGTCATCCACCCCTATTCTCTAACGTCGTGACCGGATCCGTTCAGCGACTATCCGGCGTCGAGCATCTCGGAGTTCGAGTGAACCGGAGGAGAAGGATCGGCCTTCCCGGGATAGCAACCTGACATGTCGCGCCGGCGGGTGAAAGGTACGCGGAGGTCTCGGGATAACGTCGGCCACATCTTTCCTACGGCGGGAGACAATGGTTTGTCCTTTTCCGTAGGCGGCGCGTTTGACGATTTCGGGGAATTCCTCTCGCGCTTTGGGGATATTGAGGCGCGTGGCCGCTGCTCGGGTGGATGACGCGGGCATGTTGTCCCTGGTGAGGCCTCAGGTGTGGTTTGCTGACACGGCCGGCCGCCGCTCCTGATTGTGTTGGTTAGGTTTGGGTGTGGCCCCTGGCGTGCAGGTTGCCGCCGCATGCGGCTGACTTCAGTCCTCCTGTTACCCCTTGCTCTTTCTGGTGCGACAGCTCAGACCTTCACTCGTCCTCTCGCCGGGTTCGAAGCCAATGTCGGTCAGATCCCGTCCGACGCGCTGTTCGCATCGGAACGTCTGATTTGTTTCACTGATCGTTTGGAAGTCCGCCAGGAACGGGCGGCCCTTACGATTCGCGTGCCTGGAATCGGCACTCGCTTCCAATTCTCCGAGCCGCTGGAATGGACCTTGAACAGGTACCTCGGTACCGACCCAACGAAGTGGCGTGCTGCCATTCCGCATTACCGCGTTGCCGGAAACTGGCAATTAACGCCGCGCGGTCCCTCGGTCCGTCTCTTCGGCGCCCAGGACCTTACTTTTGATTCGAACGTTCCGATTTCACTGACTGGTTCGTCCGACGGGGCTGTTTCGGTCGTCGGGCTGCGGGACCCGGCGACCGGGCGGCCCGATTCGTTTGTAATCCTGCGGTTGGTCGTGAGTGGCGCCTCCTTTGTGGATGGAAACCGCATTCAGATCAGGACACTGAATAACGAGTCCGAAATCCTCTTCCCCGAGCCAGCCAGCGTCGGGAATACCGAAGTGGATTCAACGGGTTCTGTCGCGATGTACGGACCCGGTTGGGTCGCAAAATTCTCCGCGAACGGCAATCCTGTGTATCTGAGCCGATTCAGCGGGGATCTGGGCGGCGGGGTGCTCACGTCGCCGTCGCGAACGGTGGTCGTCGGGCAGACGTACGGGGGCCTCAGCGTCACTCCCGGTGCGCCGACGCCGGCCTACCAAGGCGACCTGGGGAACGGTAGGATCACCGATAGCTTCCTGGCCGTTTTCGGACCTACGGGTACGCTTGTTGCGTCCACCTACGTCAGCGGTGACCTGTTTTGGAGTGTCCACGACACCGGCGACGCTCTTGTATTCAGTGGAGCGGGTAATCGAATTACACCAACACCGGGAGCCTATCAGCGCGCTCCGTCCAATGAATTCATCGGAAAATGGCGCCCTGGTTCGAGCGCCTTCGAGTTCCTCACCTATGTTCCGGGCCGGCCATGGGCCATGGAGGTTGACGCGGCGGGTAACATCGTTTTCGCCGGTTTAGCCGAACCACACCATCTCACCACACCCGGCGTGCTCAAGCGCGACTACGACGGTTTACGCAACATCTCCGTAGCCAAGCTCAGCCGTGATGGATCCACCATGCTCTGGGGTACGTATGTTCCGCTCAGCGGCATTGAGCAACAACCGGGATTCATCTTCGTGTCCGCTCTGGCCTTGGATCCTTCCGGCGAGATCTGGGTCGGCGCGAGACTCCAGTATTCGCAGGGCTTCGGCAATGTGCTTGTGCGCCTGGCGAGCGATGGCTCCACGTTGCGCCACGCGGAGGGACTGAATTACCAGATTTATGCACTGCGAACGGACCGGTCCGGAGAGATGCGGATACTCGGGCAGGCCGAGTTCAGCAACCTGTTCACGTCGTTGAACGCCCCGCGCCGTGGATTGTGCGGATCGCACGGGCTTTATTACGAAACTCGGACCCGAACGGGGGCCACATCATACGCGACTTACATCCCGGGGGAGATCGGGAGTTTCTCGTTCACGCGCACCGGCCGCTTTTTCGTCTATTCCGCTGACGGCGCCCGAATCGTCGACCCCGCTGCGTCCCGGCCGCACGAGATAGCCTGCATTGTAAATGCGGCCGACCGGCAGTTCTCCACCATCGTTCCGGGCGGACTTGCAATCGTGTTCGGTGCACGTCTCGGGCCGCTGCAAGAGGCTTGGTCCCCGCCCCCTCACAGTGCCGTTGAACTCGCCGGCGTGCGTGTTCTCTTCAACGACCGGCCAGCCAAACTCATTTCTGTCCAGGCGGGCGCCATTCTGTTGCAAGTGCCGGAGACGCTGGTGGCAGCGCACGATGTCCGGGTATATGTGGAATGGAACGGCCTCGGTTTTGGAGCGATGACAACGGTGTCGAAGTCGTTCTTCCGTCTCCTGGCGCAGGATGGCAGCGGCCGGGGCGCTGCCGCTTTGGTTACCGAGGATGGCGCGATAAACACCTCTGTGAAGCCCGGTTCGGTGGTGTCGGTGTTTGGAACCGGGTTGAACGGTGAAGCGGCGATCATTGAGGTAAATAGACGGCGGGCGGAGGTTCTGTATTCCGGTCCCGCTCCCGGCCTGATTCCTGGCGTCGAACAGGTGAACTTTCGTGTTCCCCTGGAGACTGCGCCAGGAAAAGCGACGGTGACCGCTTACGGAGGGCAAACGGGCATCAACTTCTACGGCGACCCTTGGCCTCGCGTGACGATCGAGGTTCGTTGAGACATAGTGCGGAGCCTAAGGAATCAGCGGCGGATGTGACACCTCGGCGCGTCAGTTTTAGGAAGTGGGCCTGATGTATGCTGAACTCTTAAGCAAATTACCCGCAAAATGAGGTTCGGCGCCTGACAAGGAAATCGAGCGTGGTTAGTACGAAGTGGATTGCACTGGTAGCGTTTGCCGCGTCGGCGGATCCGGGGATCGACTTTTTCGAGACCAGGATTCGTCCGGTGCTCGCGACGCAGTGTTACGGGTGCCATTCGTCCGCCACAAAGACGCCGCTGGGTGGATTGCGGCTTGATACGAAAGCCGGGATTCGTGCGGGCGGGAAGAGCGGTCCGGCGGTGGTTCCCGGTAATCCTGGGGCGAGCATGCTGTTGCGGGCGATGGAGCATGCTCCGGGCGCGAAGGCGATGCCGCCGTCGGGTAAGTTGCCCGCCACGGTGGTGGCCGATTTTCGCCAATGGATTGAAACGGGCGCGGCCGATCCGCGGGATGGCGTTGGGGCGCAGCCTGGGAAAGCGAAAGCGGACTGGTGGTCGCTGCGACCGTTGGCGCGTCCGGCAGTTCCCCAACAGACGGCTTGGGTACGGAATCCAATTGATGCGTTCATCCAACGCAAGCTGGCCGAGAAGGGACTGTCGCCATCCGTCGAAGCCTCGAAAGCGGTGCTGGCGCGGCGGGTCTGGCTGGACCTGACGGGACTACCGCCGACGGCCGAGGAGTTGGCCGCGTTCGTGGCGGACCCGCGGCGGGATGCCTATGAACAACTCGTCGAGCGGCTGCTGGCGAGTCCGCGGTATGGCGAACGTTGGGCGCGGCACTGGATGGACGTCGCCCATTTTTCGGAGACCAACGGTTATGAAACCGACCAACCGCGCGAGAACGCGTGGCACTACCGGGATTATCTGATCGAAGCTTTCCGTAAGGACAAGCCGTACGCACGATTCATCGAGGAACAGGTGGCGGGCGACGTGCTGTTTCCCGACGATCCGAAGGCGCTGGTGGCGACTGCATTTCTGGCCGCGGGTCCATGGGATCAGAACACGATTCCCGCGTTTCAGCCCGACCGGCCCGACGTGATTCGCGCCTATTATCTGGATCGCGATGACATCGTGGCCACCGTGATGTCGGCCTTCACGAGTACCACCGTCCATTGCGCGCGGTGCCACGACCACAAGTTTGATCCCATTTCGCATGACGATCACTACAGCCTGCAAGCGGTGTTCGCGGGGATGGACCGGATGGATCGGCCTTTTGATACCGACCCCGCGACCAACCGGAAGCGGCAGACGCTGATCCGCACACTCCAAGCGCTGGACCGGGGCGATGCTGCCATTACGGAAAGGCTGCGCGACGCCGGGTTTCAGGAGAAGGCCGCGGCGTGGGGCGCGCAAGTGCTGCCCTATCTGGGACGCTTCACACCAGTGGAGATTGAAGCCGTGGGGTCGAAGCGCGGCGCAAAGCTCACGATCGAACCGGGCGGGGTGGTGTTCGCGCGGGGCTCGAACGTGGAGGCGGAGGTTTATACGGTGCGGGTGCGGACCCCGCTGAAGAGCATCACCTCCGTGCGGTTAGAAATGCTGCCCGATGCGCGGCTGCCGTTGGGCGGTCCGGGACAGTCAACGCTGGGCAGTTTTTCGCTTGCGGAAGTACGGGCCAAGCAGGGGGAGACGGTGCTGGTGCTTTGCGAAGCGAAGGGCGATTACCGCACGCGCGCTTCGTCGGCTTCCCTGATCGTGGACGGGCGGCGGGAGACGCAGTGGAAGAACTACTGGCGGCCGGGTGAATACCGGCAGGCAGTGCTCCGGTTCACGACGCCGGTGGATGGCACGGCAGGCGCGATCGAGTTCGAACTGGAACAAAGCGGCCTGGAGCAGATCGGCAAGTTTCGCTTGTCGGTGAGTGCGGACGATCCGATTGAAATCGCGCCGGAGCCGATCGCCGAGATTCTGCGGACGCCCAAGGCGGAGCGGACGGCGAAGGATCGCGAGGAACTGGCCGCGCATTATCTGCGCGTGGACATCGAAAAGCAACTGGCGGCGCTGCCCGAGCCGCAGTATGTCTATGCCGCTTCCACGTATTTCGAACCGTCGGGGTGGGTTGCGCCGGTACCGCGGCCGCGCGCGGTGCAGGTGCTGGAACGCGGGGAAATCGAGAAGCCGTTGCGCGAGGCGCGTCCGGGTGCGCTGTCGGTGTTCGCTCACCTGCCTTCGCGGTTCACACTGACTAACCCGGCGGATGAGGCTGAAGCACGGGCCGCACTCGCGCGCTGGCTGAGCGATGCGCGCAATCCGCTGACGTGGCGGTCGATTGTGAATCGCGTGTGGCATTATCACTTTGGCCGCGGCATTGTGGATACGCCGAACGACTTTGGGAGGATGGGCGGTGCGCCGTCGCATCCGGAGCTATTGGAATGGATGACGGCGTGGTTCCGCGACAACGGCGGATCGATGAAGTCGCTGCACCGGCTGATTGTGACGAGCGCGACCTACCGGCAGGCGTCGACGGCGGATGCGGCGAAGGACGGGATCGATGCCGAGAACCGATACCTGTGGCGGATGCCGCGCACGCGGCTAGATGCAGAGTCGGTGCGGGACGCGGTGTTGCAGGTTGCGGGACGGCTGGACTTGACCGAGGGAGGCCCATCGGTGAAGCAGGCAATCATGGGCAAGAACGTGGGCGGCGCACCGACGGCGGATTACGATTCCTATGACTGGAATGCGCAAGGCGCGAGCCGGCGGACGATCTACCGGTTTCTGATGCGCACGCTGAGCGATCCGTTCATGGACGCGTTGAACTAT
>JAEUQD010000091.1 GCA_016789925.1 Bryobacterales bacterium
GGCGGGAACGAGCACCTCGAATTAGGCGCGCGCAATATTCTCATCGGCCAGAGCGTGGTCCGCTACTTCGTCCACGACGGCATGCGCGGCATCGACTACCTCATCAGCCGCCCCGATGTCGACGCCAACCGGATCGGAGTCACCGGCTGCTCAGGCGGCGGCGCGATCACCTCCTACATCGGCGCGTTCGATGCGCGCGTTAAAGCCGCGGCCCCAGGCTGCTATCTCAGTTCGTTCCGCACCCTCTTCACCGGACCCACTCCTGACTCGGAGATGACCTTCCCTTCCCTCCTCGCCAACGGCCTCGATCTCGCCGACATCATCGAACTGCCGGCCCCGCTGCCCTGGCTCCTGATGGCCACCACGGAAGACTACTTCACGCCGGAGAACGCGCGCCCGGTCTATGAAGAGGCCCTCCGCTGGTATCGCTTGTACGGGGCCGAAGATAGAATCCGCTTTTCGGTCGCGCCCGGTCCGCATGGAACCCCCAAGGAGTCGCGGGAAGAGATCTATCGCTGGATGATCCGCTGGCTGAAGGACGGCAAGGGCGACCCCCGCGATGAGCCCGTCAAACTCTTCACAAATCTCGAACTGCGCGTCACCGCCAGCGGCAACGTCGATGGGGAGCCCGGCAGCCGCAAGTTCTACCAGGTGATCCTCGACGAGTTTCGCGCGCACCGACAGCCGCGGACCGTGCCGGAACTGCTCGCCTTGTTGCGCCAACTCGGCGTTCCGTCCCAAGGCGTCGCGCCCGCCGTCACCACCGTGTCCAAGTCCAGTGCGGGCGCCTACGGCATCGAGCACATTCGGTTCGAAAGCGAACCGGGAGTCACCATCGGGGCCAAGCTCTACCTGCCGCACGCCCCGGGGCGGAAGCAGGCCGTCATCATGATCGAGGAGAAACGCCTCCGGGTACCGCTGTTTGTGCAACTTAGCCAGTCCACGGGACCGCTCGCCGAGGCGATGGCTTCCCTGGGCCACATTGTCCTGGAGCTCGACGTCCGCGACTCCCCCGGAGCCTACGAGGGTCGTCCTTTCCTCGGCAACTGGGTGACCAATCAGCGCGCGGATCTTATCGGGCGGAGCCTTGCCGCCATGCGTGCCCGCGATATCACGGCTGCCGCCGATCTACTCGCCGCCCGCGCCGATGTTTCCTCCCTTCGCGGCTACGCCCGCGGAGCCAAAGGCTTCTGGCTGCTATTGGCTGCCGCCGTGGATCCGCGACTGTCCAGGCTGTGGCTCGACCGCACTCCTGCCACCTTCACCGCCGCCTTCGAAGCCCCTCTCGCCAGCTTTCTCTTCGACGTCATGATCCCGGGCTTCGCGTGTCATTGGGATATGAAGGACCTTGTCCAAGCCATGGGCAACCGCCCCGTGCTTTGGACCGATCCCACCAACTGGATGAATCAGGTGGTCCCTCTGGGCCCGGGTTACCGCTACCGGTATGTGGGCGAGAGCAATGACGCTTACTTCAAGGAATTCTTCCGGATCGCGGATTGATTCACGGCGTCGCCTAGCTGTCAACGGGAGCGGCCCGGGACGCGTGCCCCAGGTAGACCGCCAATGCCGCTCCGCCCCCAACCAGCACAACCAGGGGAACGATCATCAGCCAAAGTGACCGGAGCCCCCGGGGTTCCCGGAGAATCCGCTCGCCGTATAGGGCCACGTAATGGTCGACGATTTCCGCTTCGCTCTTCTTCGCCGCCACCATCCGCTGGATCTCGGCGCGCAGTTCCTCCGCCTTCGGCGATTGGTGCACCGCCACACTCTCGCGCCAGCAACAGGGCGCGAGAAAGCGCTCTTCAATCCGGCGCGCCGGATCGGGAGCGGCGGCAGCCAGCATGATGGCCGCAGCCGCCAGGACGCACGCTCCGTTCCGCATCGCTGGTTACCAGGCCGGCCTGCCCGAACCGCCTCTCAGTCGGGCGGTTTTTCCGTTCTTGGTGAGCTCAGCCGCCATCAACACCTTGTCTTCCCCGGCGCTCACCCAGTAGCCCGCCACGGCAATGGAATCCCCCTCTTTTACACTCATTCCGGCCTCTTTCAAGAAGCCCGCCGGACCCAGTCGGACAGGAATGGTCTTACCATCGCCCGCCAGCCGGACCTCCACCATCGCCGTCTCAGGCGTCGCTCCAGGCAGATACACCACTTCCACGATCTTTCCCTGGTGCCTCGCGCTAGCGGGATTCGCCGCGGACGCCGTCCCTCCGCAACCGGAACCGCGGCAGGTGGCCTCGCAGTTCCCGTGATGCCCGCACCCATGATGCTCATGACCCACCACAGGCGGTGGAAGCCATAGAGCCGTGAAAACAACCAACCAGATTCCGCTTGTCCGAAACATCAGCGACCTCCGGATCCAGATGTACGTTTCATCTCTAGTATACGCTTGGGTTTGCGGTTCTGAGTTCTTCCTAACTGAGCCGGAAGCGTCAAAGCCCGGTCCCCGGAAAGTAGCTAGAACTGCAAGCGGAGCGCGAACTGGACTTGGCGGGCGGGGAAGGTGGAACGGATCGATCCGAAGCCTGCCACGGAGCGGTTCACGAGCGGGTTCCCGAAGTTCGTGCGGTTGAAAGCGTTGAAGGCCTCGCCGCGAAATTGAAGGGCCATGCCTTCGCGCCAGGGAAGCACAAACGACTTTTGCAAGCCGAAGTCGAGTTGGGCGAGGCCGGGGCGGACGCCAATGTTGCGGCCGGCGTTGCCGTAGGGATTTGTCGGGTCGGTGGGCAATACAACGGCCGCGGCATTCAGCCAGTTGTCCTGATTGCGCTGCCCCTCGGGCATCATGATATTGCCAGTGACGTTGGGACGGTAGCTGATGCCGCCGCGCCAGTCGGGGATGGAGATGGAAGTCTGGAAGTCGGCGCCAGGGTTCCAGGAGAGATTTACGGGCTGGCCGCTCCAGAGCGAATTAATGGCGCTGATCTGCCAGCCGCCGAGCACCCAGTCGGCCGCGAGCGGCAGGCTGTTGGCCCACTTCTTGTTGCGGCCGAAGGGGAGTTCGTACAGGATCGACGTGGTGTTGTTGAAGCGCTGGTCGAAGTCGCTCAAAGCGCGTTCCGCGGCGAGGTTGTAGAAGCTCTGCGGCGAGGAGCGGCCTCCGGAACCTCCTTGCGCTTCGAGCGCTTGCCCGGTCGTGTCGATCGCCTTGGACCACACAAAAGTATTCAGGAACGAGAAGCCGTTCTGGAACTTGCGTTCGAGGCGGAACTGAAGGGCGTGATAGTCGGCGGTGGCTTCGGGCCAGGTGACCGTGATGGCGCTGAAACTCTGGTTGGGGCGGCGCTGCTGGAGCGTGGGGCGTTGCGCGGCCGGTAGTGCGAGTTGTGCGGTGGTAAGCGGACGGGCTTCGTTGAAGTCGGCGAAGATGATCAGCTTTTCCGAATGGCTGCCGACGTAGCCGAGGTCGCCGAGAAAGCCCCATGGCAACTCGCGCTGGATGGAGAACGACCAGTTCTGAACGTATCCCGTCCGCGAGTCGCGCGGAATGTAGCTGATGTTCGCGGCCAGCGGGTTGAACTTGTC
>JAEUQD010000106.1 GCA_016789925.1 Bryobacterales bacterium
GTCTTTGCGGGCCTGGCAAGTTCGCAGACGCTTCAGGTCTCGCAGGGCACGCCACCGTACAACTCGTGGCGGCTGCGGACGCGCGACGGCGGTGCGGCGCCCGCAGGCTTTAGCGTGACGCCGGCAACCGCGGATTCTTCACGGGCTGTGGTCACAGCAACCGCGCCACGGGACGTAGAGGCGACGACGACCCATCAAATTGAGGCAGTGGTCAACGATTCGTCACCGGGTGGCCCTGCGGAAGCTGTGAGCCTGGCGCCCATTACCTTCGAAACCATCCCGAAGCTGTCGATTGCCGGCCTGCCCGAGAGAAACGTGGTCGCGCCCGGCGACGCGGTCGACCCGGAGTTGACCTTGCGGATCGGGGTGACGCAGGCGTCGTCTCTCCAGATCACGGGACGGGTTCAAGCCACATTTGAATCGAGCGCTTCGACACCGGGCGGTTCGCAGGTGACGACGATCCCCGCCGATGGGGCGTTTACGATCGCGCCGGCTTGTGTGCTGCCGTCATGCGGTGTAGATATCCGGCTGAGGGCGGGGTCTGTCGCCGGCTCGATCCGCCTTTCCGGTACCGTGCAGGCGTCCAACCAAGCGGTAACCCCACTGCTCACGTTCCCGGCGGAAACGCTGAGTCTGCCGCCGCGGGTACCGCAACTCTTTCCACCGCGCATTTCGGTCCGCCGAATCTCGGGACAGCAATTTGAAATCTGCGTTCCTGGAATTACGAATACGCGGCAGATGAACACGGCGCAGTTTGAGTTTCTGGCGGCGCCCGGCAAGACCTTAGGTGGTGGACCGCTCTCCCGTGCGGTCAGTGCAGAATTCAATCAGTGGTTCACGGTGGGCGGCGTGAATGCTGGCGGCGCATTCACTCTCGCGCAGCCGTTCTCGATGACGCAGGGCGATACATCCTATATCGGGTCGTTTGTCGTGACGCTGGTGAATTCGGTGGGGACGAGCCAGCGGGTGGGACCGATCGATTTCTCAACAGCCCCCTCGTGTAATGTGAACTTCTAGATGTCCGCACCAGCCCCAGCCCGCGCTCACGACGTATTCATCAGTTACTCGACGCGCGATAGCGCGACAGCGGAAGCGATTGTGGGCGCCCTGGAGAAGCGAGGAATTTCATGCTGGATCGCGCAGGAAGATATTCCTGCCGCAAAAGGGTGGCCTGAGCAGATCGTGCGGGCTATTCAATCGAGCAGGGTCGTGCTGGTGGTGTTTTCGAGAAATTCCGACGCCAGCGAGCAAGTCCTGCGCGAAATCACGCTGGCGGCGGAGAGCCGGCGACCGCTGCTGCCGGTGAGGATCGAGGACGTCAAGCCCGAGGGTGGGAGCGCGTACTTTCTTGCCGATCGCCAATGGTTCGATCTGAGCCGCAGACCGGTGATTGACCTGGGGGACCATCTGGCAGCGGCCGTCCGCCAGGCGATGGGTGAAACGCCAGACAAGAAAGTTCGCAAGTTCGGAGATTGGCCGCGCCCTACGGCCACAACCGGCATCCTGATTGGTGGCAGTGTTGTCATGACGATTCTGACTCACGTGGCGTTCGTGTCTCTTGACGTGAGGGGGATTTCGGACGCGGCCACGGCCTTCGTCGTTTTTGTCTTCTGGGCCGGTTCCGCGACAGGGGCGCGTGAGGTCTATCGCTGGTGGAGCAATCACAAATGAGACGGGCAATCCAGTTAATTTTGTTCACTTGTTTGCTGTGCCACGCGCAGCCGAGAATTCGCTTTGACGCCAGTCCCACTTCGGTTGACGAAGGCGACGCCGTGACCCTCCGATGGCAGGTTCGCGACGCCGTGCGCGTCCGCATCGAACCTGGAAACTGTCCCAACGCGGCGAGCGGAGACTGCAAGGTCGTACCAACACGCACCACGACCTTCACGCTGACTGCGATCGACAGCCAGGGACGTGAGCGCACCGCCGAAGTCGAGGTCACCGTGCACCGGACAAAGTCGGCGGCGACAAAGTCGGCGCCAAAGAAGAAGATGGGACTGTCGCGGCCGACCGGCCGCGAACTTCTGCTCAAAGGCCGGCCCGAAGCGCCGGGTTATGGTCTTTATAGCTATCTGCTCTTTGGATCGCGCCCCACGCAAGAGACTCGGCCACAATACCTTGCCGTGCTGCGTGCGGTGCTCCTGCGGATTCCCGAGATCGAGGACCTCCTGACAGGCGGCGTCAATCGAGACCGACTCAACATCCTGTACATCCCCGTCACTTCAGCAGTCTCGATTCCGGACGAAACTCCAGAGTCGGCCGCCGAAGCCATCCTCAGCGCGTTCGACTTCCCTCGTGCCGCACTGCTGCTGGCTACAGTCGGTCCACGCTATAACAAGGGCTGCTACTTCATTTCGCGCCTTCGCCCCATCTCCGCCAGCCAAGCCATCGAGCGGCCCTATCTCTTCCAGGACTTGTCCAGAGCAGCGCCTACGATGGCCGCGGAGTGGGTACGCTACTTCCAGTCGCAGACGGCGCGGGACGAACCGTGGAATGAGGACCGGGCCAAGGCGCTCGCACTGACACTTCGCAACGGGATAGAGAACATCACGGGTTGGGGCAGGTCGACGACCACCGCGATCGCCTGGATCGCACCAGGGCCGGTCCGTTGATGGCCGTGAGCTATTGCAGTTTCTTGAAGCGTTCGAGAGCGGCGGCGGCTTTCTCGGTGTTGCCGGCGCGGCGGTAGCTCAGGCTGAGTTGATACCAGGCTTCCTTGAGCGAAGGGTCCGCGGCAACAGCGCGTTCGAAACGCGGGATAGCCGTTGCGTGATCCGAGCGAGAAGCCGCGATCTTGCCAAGCTGGAAGTGGGCGTCGGCGAGTGTGGCATCGCGCGCGATCGCGTTCAGAAAGGCGGCCTGGGCATCGTCGGGGCGCTGGAGCTTGACGAAATTACGGCCTTGCTTCAAGT
>JAEUQD010000167.1 GCA_016789925.1 Bryobacterales bacterium
GCGGGACTCTCGGGTGGCGGCTACCGGTCCACTTACCTCACCGGACTTGATTCCCGCATTCGGGCTTCGGTGATCACCGGGTGGATGACGTCGCTGCCCACCACGCTCGACATCCCCTATTCGGTTCACAGCGCGCTGTTCGATGCCTTCGGGTCGCACGCCAACCTCGACCATCCCGACATTGCCTCGCTGGCCGCGCCGGGAACCGCCGTCTTTGTGCAGAACTGCGCGCGCGACCGATTATTCACGCGCGCTGGTATGGATGCCGCCGTCGAGAAGATTCGCGCCGTGTACATCGATCTGAAACAACCTGACCGGTTCCACGCAAAGTTCTACGATGTCCCGCACCAGTTCAACGTTGACATGCAGAACGAGGCGTTCGATTTCCTCGACCGCTGGCTGAAGCCGCGCTAAGCGCCTGCCTCCCTGGCGACTTCGTCCCAGGTGACGATACGCTTCTCGTAGATCGCGCGCGTAGCCATAATGGGCACGAGCGTCGAGATCCGAGCCGACTCGGCATTGTTCACCGGCTTGCGGTTCCCCTTCCGGATGTTGTCGGCAAAGGCGGCGACGGACATATAGGTTGAGTCTTCGCCCGCGCTTTCCACTTCCAGTTTCACTGGTTCCGACTTGCGCGTGCGGGGCTTCCAGGTGGCTTGCACCAGATCAATCGAGCCCTCCGACCCGAAGACGCGCTCCTGGTTACCAGTAAAACCAGGGGGATCAAAGTAGTGGTGGCTGAAATTGACACGCACACCCTTGGGATACTCGAGCACCAGGCTGTAGTTGTCCATCACGGTGCGTCCCGGCGGGTCGTTCACAAACAGATCCGTTCCGCCCGAACCCATGGCGCGCACCGGGTGGGTTCCGATGGCCCAGGTAAACAGGTCGAGGATATGGATGCCCTGGTCGACGACGATGTCGCCGCACTTGGTCTTGTCGAAGTACCAGGGGATATGGCGCGGCAGGTCGCCGCCATGGCGGATACCGTGGCACATCAGCACCCGGCCGATACCACCGTTTTGAATAAAGCGCTCGGCGGCGTTGCGGTTGGGGTCGTGCCGCAACTGGAAGCCGACCTGGAAAATGCCCTTCGCCTGACCCGCGGCCTGCACGATCGCCTTGCAATCGGCGGGATTCAGCGCCAGCGGCTTTTCCGCATAGAGGTGCTTCCCCATTTCAAGAATCGCGATGTCGAAGTCCTTGTGCGTCCAGTCGGGCGTGGCCAGAATGACCGCATCAATGTCTTTCTGCTCGTCGAGCATCTTGCGGAAATCGGTCCAAACGCGCGCCTTGCCCCCCGCGCCCGCAACCATTTGAGCGGCTGCCGCCGCCCGCTCTTCGAGAATGTCGCACACGGCCACTACCTGTACGTTGGGAACGCGCAAGGTATGGCGTAGCAGGAACGAGCCTCGGTTTCCGGTGCCGACAACGGCAACCCGGATGACGTCTCCCCGCGACTGCGCCCGCAGAATCGCCGGAGCGGCGGTCGCGACGGTCAGAATAGTTCGGCGTGTTGGATTTCCGGTCATTTGATCGAACAATAGCATATTTCAACGATAATAGGAATCTTTTTTCTGATTCCAGGCCGTGCCGCCGTATCTGCAGCTTTTTTCGGTATCTGTTCGCCCCAAACGCGCGCGGCCCTATTCCACCGTGAACTTGGTTCCCTTGGTCTCCGGCGCCTTCGACAAAGCGGCGATTCGCTGGTCAAGCAGCTCCCGGATCCCCTTCAGCATTTCGATCCGCGCCCGCCGGAAATGCTCGTTCGCGCTTTCCGGTGGCGCCATCGCCTGCACCAGGCGCGAGATTGTCGGGCCGAAACCGCCGCACAGACAATTCGTCTCGGGGCGTTGCTCCGTGCCTTCCGCTTTCGTCGATTCGTCGCTCATATCGCGCTCCTCATCTCCACTACTAGCACGTCTTCTTCCATGCGGGCCTTTACCGGAACCATCTCTGCCATCGTTGTCGGCAATCCGACGTGCCGCCGCAAGGTTCCAACCTCGACAATGAGTTCGTCCCGCTTCTTAAACAACCCGATCTCCCCCTTCTCCACAAACGGCATGTGCAGGCGGACCTCGTAGTGTCCGTCCTTTCGCGCAAACGAATACGGCTTCTCCAACTGCCGCACCGCCGCCGGATCGGTCCCTGCCGGGTAGAGCCCTTCCGCCACCGTCCTGAGACCCTCATAACCCAGCACTTCACGGTTGAACAGCGGAACCTTCGATACCGGCACCGGAGCGAAATACGCCTCGATCTCCCTGAGGATTCGCGTCTGCGATTCCCGCCATTCCACAAAGAACGAATCCGCAATCTCACCCGGCAGCAACCGGTTGACGATCACTTCATCCACCGTCAACCCGTGCAGGGAAAAGTAGACAAACGCGCGCTGCGTTTCGCGCAACACCATCTTTTCCGCATTCGTCACCAGCCGCACGCTGGTGATCGACGGATCCTCCAGAACCTTATCAATGCCCTGGATCTTCAGAAACAGGTCCTGGATGTTGCCGAAATAGCTATCCGGTGGCGCTTCCACCGGACCCAATCTGTTCACCAGCGGACGCACGGCCTTCATCACCTTCCGCTGCAGGTTGAACACGTGCTTCACGTACCAGTCCAGGGTCGTGGGCAAGCTCACAAATCGCAGCGATTCCGCTGTCGGCGCGCAGTCCAGGATGATCACGTCAAAGCGCTTCTCGCGCCGGTACTGATTCACGTACATCATGGCGCTCAACTCTTCCATCCCTGGGAAGATCGCCATCTCCTCGGCCTCCACGTCTCCCAGGCCGGTCGTCCGCAAAACGGAAGTGATATAGCCGGCGATCTCATTCCAATGCCGCTTGATCTCCCGCTGGATGTTCACTTCCTGAATCCACAGCAGGTCGGCAATCGGCTTCGGATCTGATGTGTCGCCGTGGAACAGACCGCCCTCGAGGTCGAACGAGTCTCCCAGGCTGTGCGCGGGGTCCACGCTCATCGTCAGCGTGCGGTACCCCATCTGCGCCAGGCGCACACCTGTGGCGGCCGCGATACTGGTTTTGCCCACGCCGCCTTTTCCACTGAACAAAAGAATTCTCATCGCGTCACAGTACCTAAAGATGCTCGGCGGCAGGCCCCAGACTCTTTCGATCGGCTCCCTAATCCGCCCGGACGCTCACCTTGCCCATCGCGTACCAGCCGTCCGGCCCCACCCCGCCGATGGCCAGCTTCACTTTCGGGACGCGCGTCGCCGGGTCCACCAGCGCGACCGCCAACTCGTAGTCCCCCGCCGGCATCTCCGCGGGTAGAAACACCGCGCTGTCGTAGACGTTGTCACCTGGCAGCCACGTCCGGATGTCCGCGTCCGTCACAAACAACTCCGTCCGCTTTTCATTCTTCAACCGCAACGCCAGCGGAAATTGCTTGTAACTCGGCGCGACTCCCTTGTTCTCCCACCAACTCGTGAACGCCAGCCTCCCCTGTAGACGCACAGCCTCCGGGTACGTGAACTTCCGCAGCACAAACCGGTACCCCATCTTCTTCAACCAGCGGTTCACCGCCGGCCACCACTCCTGCGGCACTGCCGACGACTTCCCGTTGAACGAGGAAATGTGCCATTTCAGCGACTGGTCGATGATGTAATCCACGTCCCATCCCTTGTCCTTCCAGTGCTGCATCACCCAGCACACCTCCAGCGACACCGGAGCCTTCTGCCAGGCGTCCCGCATTCCGAAGTTCACAATCGCCTGCGGATAGTAGTCCAGCATATGCGACCACTGCCCGTTCCCGAACCCTCCCATGTCGCCCAGGCAATCCACACGCCATCCCACTGGCTTCCGCGAAATGCCATACTTGTTCGTCTTCTCGTCGCTCAATAGCATCACCAGCGGCGTCTTCGAAAACGACTCCAGATACGCGTCCACCAGCGCTTCCCTCGTCTTCTCGCTCAGTTCCGCCGAACCCGCGCCCTCACCCCACGCCCCCACAATCGACAGGTCCACGCTTTCCAAATCCGGATGTCCGTCGTATCGCGCCCCCACCGCCCGCACCATCTTTCCGAAGTGTTGCGCGTAGCGCGGATCCTCCGCGTCTGTCCGCCACTTCGCGATCAGCTTCTTCCCCGACTCGTCCCCCATCATCGTCCGGTACCAGTCCGGCACATCGTTGTCTTTCGTCGTGCCGTAAGGCGCAATCCGCAGCATCAACGTCTGCCCGCGCCCGTGCGCCGTCCGCAGCGCCGTGTCGAGCATCGCCCAGTTGTACTTGCCCGCCTCCGGCTCGACAAACTTCCAGTACACGCGAAAGTAAGCGATCGACGTCGCCGGATGGTTCTTATTCTCCAGGCTCCCCTTGAACTCCTGATACTCAATCGGAAAGCCTTCCGTCCAGCGCAGGCCCGCGTTCAATTCATCGCCATTGAACCGCTGGAACGTCATAAAGCCGATGCCCGGATTCACCAGCACATCGTCAATCTCCGCCGGCCGCACAGTCACCACGCGCTGCGCCGCCGCCTCGCTCGCCAGTAGCAGCAAAATCAAACCGCTACGGCACTGCATGCTCGTCATGCGACCATGTCAGCGCATCGCACACCCCGATGCAAGGCCTCACCTCCAGGCGACAATCAGATCGCCGGCAGGCGCCAGCCGCTTCACTTCCCTGAACCCCGCCCCCTCTAACCAGCTCCGGTACTCCTCTTCCGAGTAAGTCGACCCTCCCGGCGTGTTCACCAGCATATGCACCGCGAACAGCGCCGCGGGTGCGGGCGCGGACTTATCTTCCTCGAGAATGAAATCGCGAATCACGACGCGCCCGCCCGGCACAAGCGCCCGTGCACACCGGCGGAACAGGCTCTGATTCTCCTCCGGACTCAGCATATGGCAAATCGCCGACAACAACACCAGATCGTAGTCACTCCCGAACTCATCCTTGGTCAAATCGCCCACCCGCGTCACCACGCGCCCACTCAACCCGGCTTCGGCAATATGTTTCTTCGCGATCCCAACCACCTTCCCAAGGTCCAGCACCTCGGCCCGCAGTGCCGCATTCGCCTTGGCGAAGGCGATCGAGTATGCGCCCGACCCTCCCCCTACATCAAGCATCCTTCCGACGTTTTCGGCCCCCACCTGCCGCACCAGCGCATTCGCTCCGCTCGCCGCATTGCGATGCATTGCCGCGATGAAGCTCTCCGTCCACTGCTCGTCCTCGCCGCTGATCCCCGGCCGCGTCACCGCCGTACCCGTCCGCACCGCCTCGGTCAGCGTGCCCCACGCGCCCCACATATGCACCGTGTGCATCAGCGCTTCCCGTGCACACTCCGGCGATCCCTCCACCAGATACCGCCCCGTATCTTCCGTGTTCCCAAACTTGCCATCCCGCTTGTTCAATGCCCCCACCGCCACCAGCCCGTTCAGCAGCGTCTCCGTCGCGCGCGGATTGGTCTTCAGTCGCGCCGCCACTTCCCTGCCTGTCGCCCCGCTCCCCACGGCCGTGAACACATCTAACTCCACGGCAGTCAATAACAGTCGGCTTTCCTGAAACAAACGCATCTTCTGCGTCAACTCGGAATAAGTGAGGGTATTCATGGCGGCAAATAAGGTCCCTTGCGCCAACAACGCCAGCCCAACCACCAAGGCCTTGCGCATGGACGGCCTCCTTCCTGCCCACCATCATAGGCCCTCTCTATCCGCCAGGGAACCGGCTCAAATGCCGTTGTACCAGGAATAGCCGCGTTCGGCGGCGTACGACCCCATGCCCTTGCCGAACCCCTTCAGACTGTCGGTCACGGTCAGGCGTGTGATGTACTTGACACTCTTGTAGCCCAGTTGGCGAGGCACGCGGACGCGGAGCGGACCACCGTGACCAACCGGCAGGTCCGCGCCGTTCATCCCGTAAGTGAGCAGCGTCTGGGGATGCAACGCATCGGCCATATCGACGCTGTCCCACCACGTCGGCTGAATCGAAAAGTACACGACGTACTTCGCCTGCGGCGCGGCGCCCACCACGTCCAACACCTTAGATAGCGGGACTCCGGTCCACTCGGCGATGAACGACCAGCCCTCCTCACACGCCAGGTGAGTAATCTGGCTCCGTGAAGGATAACTCTGTAACTGGGCCACGGAGAAGGTTGTCGGGCGGCTCACCATCCCATCCACCGCCAGGCGCCAACCGGCAAAGCCTTCGGCCTGGTGCTTCACAAACGCTTCGATGGTGGGAGGCTTCCCGTTGGCGAACGGAGGTCTTGAAATCTGGTCCCGCCGGAACTCGCGCGCCAGCGAGTGACGCGTCAACAGCCGCTGGGCCGCATAGGTCAGCGCGGTACCCGGAGCGAAAGCTCCGACGGCATCCGGCGGGATCAAGCCGGACCGCCCGGCGACCGCCAGTCCAGCCGCACCCGAAGCGGCGGCCAAGCCAGCGGTAATTAGCGTTCGGCGCGAAACTCCGCTCATGATCGATCCTTTCCTTCAACACGCCCCGTCACCATGGCCCGCATCCGCGTGGCGAATCCCGCCCGGTAAACCATCACGACGTGCACGAGCAGAAACCCAATTAGCAGCAGCGTGGCAAAGAAATGGATGGTGCGTGCCGATTGCTGCCCGCCCAGCACACTGGCGGTCCACGGAAACGCCGACACGAATCCCGGCGACATCGCAAGGCCGGTCCAGAACATCAGCGGAAACAGGCCGAACACCACGCTGAGATAGGCAATCCGTTGCAGTGAGTTGTACGACCCGGCTTCCTCCGGCGGCGGTCGCTCAAAGCGCAGGTGACCCGCAATCGTCCGCGCCAGCGAACTCGCCGTCAGATCGGCCGCGCCGGGGAGCAGGTTCGTCCGGAAATGCCGCGTCACCAGCCCCGCCGCCCCATAAACCAATGCGGCGAAGAAAACAAACCACGCCGATTGAAAGTGCAGCGATCGGCTCCAACTGTTCTGATCCTTCAGCACAAAGTTGTAACCGGTGGGGACTGACCGCCGCGAGGCCGGAATCGGTAGGGTGAACAGCGGGTCGGACAACACATTCCCGGCTTCGCCCCAATAAAACCGGGGATGCGAGATCAGAATCTCCACACCACTCAGCAACAACGCGAAAAAGCAAAGTGCGACAATCCAATGCGTCCACCGCACGATCGCGGAATGCCGGGGCACACCACCAGTTCCTGCAGCAGAGTCGGCCATCTGTCGCGCGAGTATATCACGCCCGGTTGATTGCGAACCGGCGTGCTAAAGATGGAACGATGCAGGTGGAGTTCGGGGTGAACGGAATTTGTCTGCCGGACATCGGCCTCTGGCTCGACCCGAAGGAGACGCGTGGCAAGGCCTGGTTGTCGCATGCCCACTCGGATCATGCCTGGGGCCTGCACACGGAGGTTTGGGGCACGCCGGCGACACTGAGGATCTATCGAATGCGCTGGGCCGAACAGGACGAGGCCCCTCAGCGGTTGAACCCGGTGAACTACGGCGAGAGTTTCCACGTCGGTGGGGCGCGGTGTACCGTGATGCCGGCGGCCCATATTCTCGGCGCCGCGCAACTCGTTGTCGAATACCGGGGCGAGCGGTTGGTCTACACGGGCGACATAAAACTCCGCGAGCCCCTCTGCGGGCATCCAACCGAAGTGGTGGAATGCGACCGCCTGATTATCGAGAGCACGTTCGGACTGCCGATCTATCACTTCCTCGACCGGGAAGAGGCGCGGCGGCGGATTGTCCGATTCGCGCAAGACACGCTCGCCGATGGCGCTACCCCTGCATTTCTCGGCTACCCGCTGGGCCGCGGCCAGGAAGTGGCGCACGTGCTGTGCGCGGCGGGCATTCGGACCGCGGTGCACGGCGCGATTGCGCGCTTCATCCCGGTGTATGAGGAGTACGGATACTCCTTCGCCGGTTGGGAACCTTACGATGCACGCGACGTGAAAGGCAAGGCGCTCGTCGTCGTCCAGGGAATGCGTAATGTACTGGAAGCGTCGATGCGCGACGTGCGGATTGCCTATGTGTCAGGTTGGGCCGCGCTGGCCAATGCCCGGGCGCAGACAGGCGCGGAGGAATTAATCCCCTATTCCGATCACGCGAGCTTCGTGGAGTTACTGGAAATTGTCGAGCGCAGCAAGGCGCGCCGCGTGGATCTCGTACACGGCTACACGGAGGCACTGGCGCGCATTCTACGGGCTCGCGGCGTGGAGGCCTATTCAGTGGCGGCATTGCGCGAGGCGCAGGAGTAGCGAAGACGTGGACCGTCTGGCCGAAGTGTGCGAGCGGGTCGCGGGCGTAAACTCGCGCAAGCGCAAGGTAGGGCTGATAGCGGCCTACCTGCGCGAACAACAAGGAGCGGATCTGGCGCGGGCGGTAAGTTTTCTCACTGGCAGGCCGCTGGTGCGCCCGGTGGAAGGGAGACTGTCGCTAGGTGGCGCCGCACTAAAGGCAGCGGCGTTGGAGGCGACGGGTTGGGACGAAGAAACATACCGTGCGTGCGTCCGGGATTGCGGCGACACGGGAGAAACGATCAGCCTTCTGTTGATGAACGACCCGGGAACGCAACCCATGCCTCTGGAGTTAGCGGAAGAATACTATGTACGGCTGCTCTTGGCGCGCGTAACCGCGAAAAAGGTGGAGTTATTACGCCACATCTTTGTGACGCACCGTCCGCTGGCCGTTCGATACTTCATTAAAGCGATGAGCGGCAACCTGCGCATCGGGCTCCAGGAAAAGATGGTGGAAGAGGCAGTGGCCGCGGCAACCGGGCGCGACCTCGATGCGGTGCGCGGGGCCAACAATCGCTTGGGACTGCTGTCGCAGGTCGCCTTGGCCGCTCGCGACGGGGGGCTCGAGGCGATTGAAGCGCGCCTGTTTCATCCGATGGACTTCATGCTCGCCAAGCCGCTGGAAGCCGTGACGCAGGAGTTGACGCCCGAAGAGTGGCTCGTCGAGGACAAGTACGACGGCATCCGAGCCCAGGTGCATCGCGCCGGCGGGCGAGTCAAGATCTACACCCGCGGTATGGACGACGTGACGGCGGCGTTTCCTGAGATCGTGACTCGGCTGGAGCGGCTGCCGGGGTCAGCGATTCTCGATGGCGAAATACTGGGCTGGCGCGAAGGGCGTGCGCTGCCCTTTGCGCTGTTGCAGCAACGGCTGGCACGCAAGAAAGTGCCGGAGAAGCTGCGCGAAGAGGTGCCCGTCGTGTTCCTCGCTTACGACCTCTTGTATGAAAATGGCGAGTTACTGCTGGACCATTCCATCGAGGACCGCCGCGCCCGCCTGGAAGCCCAGCCGGACGTGTTACTCTCGCCCCAGTACGGCTATCGTTCAAAGGATGAGTTAGAGTTACTCTGGCAAGCGGCCCGCGCGCGCGGCAACGAAGGGTTGGTGATCAAGAAGCGAGGTTCTCTCTACGAACCCGGCAAGCGTAGCGGCGCCTGGTGCAAGGTCAAGAAACCCTACGGCACGCTGGATGTCGTCATCACCGCGGCCGAACAGGGACACGGCAAGCGCGCCATGGTGCTCTCCGACTACACCTTCGCCGTGCGCGATGGCGACCGCTTTGTGAACGTAGGCAAGGCCTATTCCGGTCTCACCGACGAAGAGATTCGCGAGATGACACGCCTGCTGCGCGGGCTCGTCACGGAGCGCTTCGGGCGCGTGATGCTGGTGCGTCCGGAAGTGGTGCTCGAAGTCGCCTTCGACGGAGTACAGAAGAGCGCGCGCCATAAAAGCGGCTATGCGCTACGGTTCCCGCGGATTGTCCGGTGGCGGCGCGACAAAACGCCTGCCGGCGTCGACGACGTGGAAGCGGTTCGCAAATTGTATGAAGCCTCGTTTGCCTAAGCCGCTCGCCGCGTGGTTCGCGGAACGTTACCCTGGTGGGTTCTCCCAGATCCAGAAAGTAGCGCTACCGCACACCATCGCGGGACGCAACACGCTCATCCTCGCGCCCACCGGCAGCGGCAAGACGCTGGCCGCTTTTCTCTCCGTAATCGGCCGGATGGTGGAAGAGCGCGACTTAGGCGATCGCGTTCACGCCGTGTATGTGTCGCCGTTACGGTCGCTCACCCGCGACATCCACCGGAACCTGACCGACTTAGGCGAGCGCTTCGGCATCCGCATCGATGTCCGCACAGGCGACACGGAAGCCGCCGATCGCGCGCGGCAGCAACGCCGGCCGCCGCACCTGCTGCTCACCACACCCGAAAGCCTCTCGGCGCTGCTCGCCCAGAAAAGCTTCCTCGGCCGGTTGACCCCGCGCACGGTCATCGTAGACGAAGTGCATTCCTTCGCCGAAAACAAACGCGGTTCGCTGCTTTCGCTCACCCTCGAACGGCTCCAACTTCGCGCACCCTCCGGCCAGTTGCAGCGCATCGGACTCTCCGCCACGGCATGGCCGGTCGAGGCTGTGCAGCGCCTGCTGTGCGGACAGCGCGAGTGTGCCGTGGCTTCGGTGGACATCAGGAAATCGCATCGCCTCCGCATCTCGCCGCTGCGAGATGATACTGTGCTGCCCGCGGCCGGATTTTCGCCCTACAAGGTGGCGTTCGCCGTGGCCGACCATCTGCGCGACGCGCGCTGCACCCTGATCTTCACCGCCACCCGGAGCGCGGCCGAACGCTTGGGACTGGCCCTGAAGATCATCCTGCCGCAGTGGGACGACCTGATTGAAGTGCATCACGCCTCGGTGGACCGCGAGACCCGTCTCCGTATCGAAGACGGCCTGAGCGCCGGTGGCCTCAAGGCGGTCGTGTGTTCCACTTCGCTTGAACTCGGCGTGGACTTCGCCGCCGTGGACCAGGTGCTGCTCATCGGCGCGCCGCGAGGCGTCTCACGCGCGGTCCAGCGCCTCGGCCGCAGCGGGCATCGCATCGACGGTACCGCCAACGGTATCCTCGTGCCGCTCTCCTTGCCGGACCTGTTGGAGTGCATCGCCTTGCGTAGCGCCGCGCAGGATGGGCGCTTGGACGCGCTCCGCCCCGTGGAAGCGCCACTCGATGTCCTCGCGCAAGGCTTGCTCGGCATGTCGGTCGAGCGCGAGTGGGGCATCGACGAGGCGTATGAAACCGTGTGCCGCGCGGGCCCTTACGAAACGTTGGCGCGAGCAGACTTCGACAGTGTCCTCGAGTATCTCGCAGGGGGCGGCAAAGTGCTGGGCGGTTATCAGACGCCGCAGGGTCCTCTCTACGGCAAAGTGGCCATCGCGAACGGCCGCTTCCGCGTCGCCTCCAAACGCGTGGCGCGCCAGTATTACCTCAACATCGGGACCATTTCCGACGACTATGCCGTGCGCGTCGTCACCAGAAATCAACGCCGGCTCGGCGAAGTAGAAGAGGGCTTTATCACGACGCTGCCCGCCGGCGAAGCCTTTGTCATCGGCGGCAAGGCAGTCGTTCTGAAACGGCTCCATCAGAACATCGCCGTCGTCGAACCTGCCCGCGGCGAGCGCGTGCACACGCCGCGCTGGATGGGCGGCAAGATGTCGTTGACGGCGCGCTTGGCCAAAGAAGAACTCGCTCTGCGGAAAGGACTCCGAACGGCCTGGAACAGCGGCGGCGCAAAGGAATGCGCGCACTATTTGCGCGAACACTGGGGTGTCACCTCTGAGATCGCTACTCGCGCCGCGGACTACCTGAAGCGGCAGTGCCAGGCCACCGAAATACCCGCTGATCAGCCCGTTGTCATCGAGCGCATCGTGCGCGGACGCGCCGTAATGATGGTGTTTCACATTGTCGCCGGCCGCGCCGTGAATCGCTCGCTCGCCTGGACGCTGGGCCGCCGCCTTGGCGAAAGCATCGGCAGTGTCGTATCGAACTTCGACGATCAGGGTTTCCTGCTGTCGCTCGACAAGAAGAAGGAACCGGCCATCGAGGACCTTCGCGCGGGTTTCGATCCGGCTGGTTGGCGCACCGTCTTGCGCGAGGCTCTCGAAACCACCGAGACCCTCGGGCGTCGCTTCCGGCCTGTTGCCGAAACCGGACAACTATTGCCGCGCCGAACCGTCCGTGGCGTCGTGAACAAACGGTCCGCCACCT
>JAEUQD010000152.1 GCA_016789925.1 Bryobacterales bacterium
CCCCGCCGATGAGCCGGCGATGAAGGCCTTGGTCAAGGCGTCGGCCGCCTACCCGGGCAGCGTCTTTCTACGCGCCGGGCGGGCCAAGGCGCCACTCATCTATGCCGCTGATCAGAAGTTTGAAATCGGCAAGGCGATTGAACTGATCCCTGGCGCCGATGTCACTGTGATCGCCCACGGGCTGCTGGTGGCGGAATCCATTCGCGCCGCCCAGGCTCTGTCCGCCGAAGGCTTGTCGGTTCGCGTTATCGACATGCACACGATCAAGCCCCTTGATCGTGATGCTGTTGTTCGCGCGGCCCGTGAGACGGGCGCTGTCGTTGTCGCCGAAGAGCACCTCGTCGATGGAGGCCTGGGTGTCCGTCTGGCCCAGGTTGTCGCGGAAACCCACCCCTGCATCATGGAGTTTGTCGGCATCCAGAATACCTATGCCGAGTCCGGTACTCCTGAAGGCCTTCTCGACAAGTATGGCTTCCTGGCGCGTGACGTTATCGCCGCCGTCAGACGCGCCCTTGCTCGAAAGCGGGGATGATGGCTCAGCCCGGGGATTTTGCCGCCTTCGCTTCGCTGCGCGCTTCGCAGCGCCGCGAGCGCGAGCGGATTTCCCATGTGCTGCACGATGAGATTGGCCAAGTTTTGACTGCGGCCGGCCTGGAACTGGATCTTCTTCAACTCGACTACGCCGCGCAGCCGGAACTGGCAGAAGGTATTGCCGCAGTCCAAAAAACGCTGGAAGGCGCGTTTGCCAGGGTGCGGTGTCTCTCCCATGAAGTGCATCCGGAACCCGTCAGCCGCTTTGGCTTTCTTCCGGTCGTTGAGCGCCTTGTCGAAGCGGCTCGAAGGGGGTTCGGCGGCGAAATCGTCCTTCATCTGGATGGCAAAGACGAACCTTCCGCTGCATTGGGGGGGGCCCTGGTGGAATGCGCGCGTGAGGCTTTGGATAACGCAGCCCGCCACTCCGGGGCCGCCCGCATAGACATCACCGTGTATAACCGTGGAAATGTAAGACAGCTTACAGTTGCTGACAATGGCTGCGGTTTTGCACTGGAAAAGGCAGTGCCTGGACTTGGATTCTTCACATTTGGCTACTACCAAAGCCTCGGAATGTTGTACCTTAAGCTTGAATCGGAGCGAGGACGCGGCACTTGCGTCACTCTTAATTCAAGGAATAGGGACGAATAAGTAGATGCCCGTAGATGTTCTGCTTGTGGAGGACCACCAAGTGGTGCGTGATGGAATTCGCGCAATCCTTGATCGGGCTCCGGAATTCCGAGTCGTGGGCGCGGTGGACTCTGGAGCGGAGGCCGTGCAGTTCTGCCGAAACACGGCGCCGCACCTCGTCTTGATGGACCTGTCGCTACCTGGCTTGAGTGGGATTGATGCCACCGCCGAAATCCTGCGACTGCATCCGGAGTGCCGGATTGTTGTGCTTTCCATGTATGACGACGAAAACTCGGTCGTTAACGCCATCCGTGCGGGCGCCAAAGGGTTTGTACTTAAGAAAGCCTCGCAACTGGATTTGCTGGAGGCCCTGCGCACGGTGGCTTCGGGCAGTTCCTACCTCAGCCCGGAAGTGTCCGAACGGCTTGTGCATCGCATGCAGTCGGCTGATCCGCATGGAACGTCGGAAGCCCCCGAGATTCAGCGTTTATCACCGCGTGAAGTCCAGGTGCTCCGGCTGGTCGGCGAAGCCAAGAGCAGCCGCGAGATTGCCGAATTGCTTCAACTGGAGGTGGAGACAATCCGCAGCTACCGGAAAAGCATGATGAAGAAGCTGGGAGCCAAGAACGCGACCCAGTTGACCCATATCGCCCTGAAGGCCGGCCTCATCTCGGTCGGGGCCGGGACGCAGCGCTAGGAATGCACAGTCCCTGGGGCGGCCTCACCGTCGCCGACGCCCACGTTCACTTCTTCTCCCATCGGTTTTTCAGCCTGCTGGCCGCCCAGCGGAACTCCTGCCTTGCCGACGTGGACGAAATCCTCCAGTGGTCGATGCCTCCTGAACAGCCCGAAGACCTGGCTCAGCACTGGGTCGCGGAGTTGGACCTTCACCAGGTTTCCCGCGCCGCGCTGATTGCGAGTCTCCCCGGCGACGAAGGTTCAGTGAGTGCGGCCGTCACGGCCTATCCCGACCGCTTCTACGGCTATTTCTTTGTCAATCCCCTGGCTGCCGACGCGCCCACGGTGGTGGCGCGGGCACTCGAAGGCGGGCTGCAGGGAGCTTGTTTCTTTCCGGCCATGCACCGCTACTCGATGCACGATGAGCGCGTCGAGGCCGTCCTGAAAGTTCTTGCCGCGCGCCCGGCCACCCTCGCCTTTGTCCACTGTGGGGCGCTCTCGGTCGGCGTACGCAAGAAACTCGGCCTGCAGTCGCAATTCGATCTGCGCTATTCCAATCCGGTCGATGTGCATGCGGCGGCGCTGCGGCATCCCAACCTGCCCTTCGTGATTCCTCATTTCGGGGCGGGCTATTTCCGGGAGGCGCTGATGGTGGCGGACCTTTGCCCGAACATCTTCCTCGACACTTCCAGCAGTAATCGCTGGATGCGGTATCAGGACGGGGATCTGGATTTGCGCCGCGTGTTCGAAAAGGCGCTCAGCATCTTAGGGGCGCGCCGCCTGCTCTTCGGTACCGATTCATCGTTCTTCCCGCGCGGCTGGCACGCGGCGATCTTCGAACAACAGGTGGACGCTCTGCGACAGTTGGATGTCCCGCCCGCCGATGCGCAGGCGATTTTTGGCGGCAATTTGACGCGGCTATTGGCGCGGCCCGCTTCTCATCAGTAGAACAGGTACTTGCGCCACTGGTCCTCGCCTCGGGCCAGCAGGCGCATCAGGTGGCGGCTGGTGTGAAGTGAAAAAGGCCGCGGCATCCGCGCCAGTTTCATCCCTGCTTCCTCAGGAGTTCGGTTGCCCTTCCGGTTGTTGCATTGATGGCAACTCGCCACCAGGTTTTCCCAACTTGACTCGCCGCCCCGCGAACGCGGAATCACGTGATCGAGGGTCAAATCCGAGGCTCCGCCCGCACGGTGGCAATACTGGCAGGAATAGCGGTCGCGCATCATGATGTTCTTCCGTGAGAGTGCGCGAGTCTGGTGTGGAATCCGGCGGTACTCCAGCAGTCGGATCACGCTCGGCACCGGATAGGCCTGGCGCGATGCGTGCAGAGTATGCTGCGACATCTCCTCGGGCGCAGCAATGCCTTTCAAAACCAAAACCACGGCTCGCCGCGCCGCGCAGATGTTGACGGGTTCGTAGCTGGCGTTCAGCACCAGCACCGGATTCTGCAAACGAAGAACGCTCGACATCTATCTAGCCCCCAAAGCAACGGTGTAGGATGACCCTCCGGATAAGCCCCCGATGAAATGGCGGCGGTCGGCGCGGGCCAACGTCAAGACAGTAACTCGTGCGGCGCCGGCGCGTTTCAAAACGCTGGCAGCCGCGCGGGCGGTGGCGCCGGTTGTGAGCACATCATCCACCAGCAGGATATGCCGGCCACGGACAGCCTCCGGCCGTCGAATTCCAAACGACCCGGCTGCATTGCGGCGTCGCTGCGAGGCCGACAGACCCGCCTGAGCCGGCGCCCGACGCGTCCGCCGCAATGCATTGACCAGTGATATGCCGGAATGCCGCGCAACCGCGCGCGCCAGTAGCTCCGCCTGGTTGAAGCCGCGTTTCCACTTCCGCACCCAGTGCATCGGCATTGGGACAATCGCGTCAAACCGCATCCCCAGCGGCATGGCCGCAATCAGCAGCCTGCCAAAAGGCCGGGCTAACGACCGGACTTTCCCGTATTTGAACAAATGAATGAGGTCGCGCAGCTTGCCATCATAAACACCGTAGCTAAAAGCTGCATCGAAATTCGACAAGCCCAGCCGGCAGAGCGGGCATCGTCCCATTTCATCCAGGGGGTAGGAATTCAAGAACGGGGTATGGCAGCAGGAACAGGCATATTCCGCCGCCAAGGGCTCAATCTCTCTTAGGCAGGCGCTGCAAACGGGAAGGCGCGAGAATTCCCTGAGCGGCGCGTCGCACAAGCGGCACTCGTCCGGGAATATGACTTCCGCGGCGCGAGCCGCCCACGCGAGGCCGACCTTCTTAACCGTAGACCAGGACTTCAGGTGCCATGGACTCGAGAAGACTCACCTCCCCGGCTCGACAACATTTTACCGCAGGAATGTTGCGTTGGGGTGATGCCGGTCGCTTTGTTGCGTTCAGGCTGGCTGGAAAACGCAGTTGGGGTCTTCGGCAAGGTAGTTCCCGGTTAACGCAAAGGCGCGAGCCCGGCTGCCTCCGCACAGGTTCCGGTACTGGCAGATTCCGCACTTTCCTTCCAGATGGTCGGTATCCCGCAGCACCCGGAACAAAGCCGACTCGCGGTAGACCTTGCCGATCCGTTGAAACCGGAAGTTGCCCGCCGCCAAAGGAAGGAACCCGCTCGGGCAGACTTCGCCGGTATGCGAGATGAACAGGAGCCCTTTGCCGTCGTTGATGCCCGCCTGCCGCGCGATCGAACCTTGGCCGCTCATGCTGTGCCCGCCTTGCCCGGAAGCTTTGCGCTGCTGGGCCGCGTAGCGCCGGTAATGCTGCGCTTCCGTGGTCTTGATATCAAACCCACAATGCCGCGACATCTCATATAGCTCGGCGAAAACCTCTTCATACCGCTCTGCCGTGAGGTCCAACTCCCGGCTGGCGCGTCCGGTGGCGACCAGGAAGAACACACTCCACAACTTCGCCCCGCACTCATTGACCAGTTCCGCAACCTCGGCCAGGCGGTGAACGTTGCGGCTCGTCACGGTGGTATTGATCTGCGTCTCCAATCCGATCGTTCGTGCATAACGCAACGCCTCCAGCGTGCGCGCAAAGCTGCCTTCGACGCCGCGAAATCCGTCGTGGAATTTTGCGTCGGGTCCATCCAGGCTCACTGCCATCCGCGCTACCCCTGCTTGCTGAAACGCGTCGATAGCCTCGTGAGTCAGTAGCGGCGTGGCGCTCGGCGTGATCGTCGTCCGGAGTCCCAGACTAGCGCTGTAGCGCAACAAGTCGAAGATGTCACTCCGCTTCAGGGGGTCGCCGCCGGTGAACACCATCAACGGATCGCCAAACTCCCTGATCTCCTCCAGCAGCGCGAAACCTTCTTTCGTGCTCAGTTCCTCGGGATTCCGGACGGGCTGGGCCGAAGCCCGGCAATGGACACAGGCCAAGTCGCAGGCTTGGGTAACTTCCCAGATCACCAGAAATGGGGCGTCGTCAAAGCTCTTCATGCCCTGAGACTAACCCGACGCCGCCTGGCGAGACAGTGACGATGGTCACCGGCCCCGCCGTTTCGTCCTTTCGTCCGGAAAAATTTTGAGCCGATTAAGTGTATTGATTTGTTTGCTTTAAGATAGTCATTTACTTTACGCTCTTCCGGTTTCTGTTATCCATATGGGATACTGAAATCAGAAATAACCCCTCTAAAGCCATGACGTTGTTGGACGAGGCAGTTGCTCGTTGCCATAGACTCCTGGAATCTTCTCCATTCCAGGACGCGGCGTGGGCCCATATTATACTCGACGAAATGACGGTGCGCAACCTCGCGCCGGGCGGGAGACCTGTGTGTCCTGTTCTCAGGCCCCACTTCGTCACTCGCCGCCAGTACGACAACCTGTCGAAGGCGGCTGAGTTGCTTTACTCAGCGATTGACCGGATTCGTCAGATGGCTCTGGCGAATCCCGCCGTCATGGCCCGCCTGGAAATGTTGCCCGCCGAAAAGATGCTGGCAAACATCGACCCCGGTTACCCGTTTTTGGCTGTTACTTCCCTGCTCGATACACAACTTCAAAACGGAAGTTTCCGATTTGTCGAGTGCTCCGCCGACGGGCCTCCCGGTATCGTCTATGCAGACGTTCTCTCCGAAATTTTCTACGACAACCCGCTCATCAAGGAAGTCCGGAAGAGGTTCAAACTCAGGCAGACTGGGGGGGGAAAGCAGCTGCTGGACGCGCTGTTGACCGCCTATCAGGTCGTGGGTAAGCGAAAAATTCCCCGCATCGCGATCGTCGAAGCGAGACCTCCGTTTAAGAGTGCTCCCTCGCCGGAAAGCCTGCTGCTGGCCGAACAGTTTCGCCAGGCTGGCTATCCGACTGAAGTCGTCACGCCCGAGCAGTTGGAGTATCGTAACGGGCAACTGGTGCGCGGTGACTTTGGAATCGACATTGTCTACCGCAGGATTTCCGCGCAGGAGTTTCTCGTCCGGTTCGACCTCACGCATCCCTTAGTCCGCGCCTATCGTGAGGGGGCCATCTGCATGGTGAATTCCTTCCGTTCGGAGATGGTTCAAAAGAAGGCTGTGTTCAGCCTGCTCTCCGATGAAACGATCACCGCCGGGTTCCCGCTGGCCGAGCGGAAAGCCATTCGTGAGCATGTTCCTTGGACGCGGATGATGCGTCCTGGTAAGACAACTTACCAGGGCCAGGTGATTGACCTCGTCGATTTCGTTCTCCAGCATCGCCAGAACTTCGTTCTCAAGCCCAACGATCCTTCTAGCGATCTTCAGTCTTATATCGGTTCCGAGGTCGAAAGCGGTGCCTGGGAGCGGGCACTTCGGACGTCGTTACGCAACCCCTACGTTGTCCAGGAAAAGGTCGAATTGGTAGAAGCTCCGTTCCCCGTGCTGATCTCCGGCGCAATCGACATCCGGCCCATGCGCGTGGAAGTGCACCCTCACATTTACCTTGGCAAAGTTCAGGGCTGCTCGAGCGAGATCACCGACTCCACCAGTTCCTTTTCGACCTTGACCGGTCTGGCGCCCACGTTCATCCTCGAAGGCAATACTTAGGTCCGCGTCGCGGTCACTCGGGCGCGCAGGTTTGCGACGCCGGCCGTATAGCGCGAATCGACCACCCGAAACGCGATCGCGTCTTCCATCCAGTCGTGCCAGAGGCCATCAGGATCGTGTGACGCCGCCGTGACGGTGTAATCCTGCGGGCATAATTCGCACCGGAAGGCGAAGGTGACCGCGATCTTCTCTCCAGCGGCCGCGGGGCCAAGCCGGAGAGCCTCCAATTCCGTGTTCGTCCCGAACACCTCGAAGCCGATGCGCGTGCGAATCATGATGCCCACCACCGGGTCGTCTACCGCCTGTTGAAAACCGGCCGTGACGCGGATGGCGACCTCTTCGCCCGCCTGCCAGACGATAGCCGGTTGCCCGGCGCTGTCCAGTAGCTCAATGCCCAGCAGTTGCGCCCGCCCGTCACCCCGCCGCATCGCCGGTGTCAGGCTCTGCTGAACCCCCGCGGCCCAAGCCCGAAGGCGCTGGGAAACGTCGTGGTTGTAGGCCGCCAGCACTTCGCCCGGATCGCCCTTGGAACGAAGTTGACCTTCCTCGAACCACCAGAGTTCGTCGCACAGTTCGCGCAGAAGCTCCTGCTCGTTCGAGGCCACCAAAATCGTCGAGCCCCCCCTCCGCAGACGCTCCAGCCCGAGCCTGGCTCGCCCACGCACCAGTTCGCTGTGGCGCGAAAACGTGTGGTGAATAGTGAGCACTCCTGCCGGGGCCAGGTTGAAGGGATCGTCCGGACCCAGCGCCCGTCGCGGTTCGCTCGCCTCCACAACACCGCATGCCGGTTGCATCGAGCCCGCTACCAGCGATAGAACGTCGGAGATGGCTGCGGCGTCGCCCCCGATCAGTCCGGCGATTGCGCCCCCGGGAAGTTCGGCGGTTAGTGATTTGAGTTGAGCGGTGGACGCTTCGCAGAACGTAACAGACATGAAGGAACTAGAATAGCGAGAGATGCGAACTGCCGCCTTGGGACTTTCCGTCATTCTTGTTCTTCTCATTTCCTGTTCGAGTAAGGACGGCGGGTTGCAGAAGGCGCTCGACAAGGGGACCGGTGTTGTCACGCTTCCGCCCGGAGCCATTGAACTCGATGTGGCCCTTCGAGTGCCGCCTCAAGCCCACGATCTCGAAATCGTCGGGTCCCAGAAATCCGTGCTTCGCGCGGGTCCTAAGTTTCAAGGCCGGGCCTTGATTGTCATTCAGAATGCCAATGGTGTGCGTTTAAGCAACTTTGGAATCGACGGTAATCGCGAGGTTCTGGATCGGCCAACCGAGGTTCCCGTCGGTTCCACTCCCTACAGCATGCATTTCCAACGCGGCGGCATTCTCGTCGAGGACTCCGACAACGTCACGATCACCGGCCTCGAGATTCGCGAGGTGGTCGGCTTTGCTGTGCTAGCCAGCCGGGCCCGGAAGTTCAAGGTTGACAAGGTCACCGTGGCCGAATCGGGCAGCAACAATATCCAGGGCGTCAACAACACCAGCGGCGGCATCCTGATTGAGGAATCCAGCGAAGACTTCGAAGTGCGCGACTGCAATTTGAGCCGCGTTCGCGGCAACGGCATCTGGACTCGCGCCGTTGGATTCTCCACGCGCAATCAGCGCGGAATCTTCGCCGGTAACCATTTGGAAGTAGTCGGCCGCCGGGCGATCGAGGTTGGCCACGCCAACCGGGTTCGCGTCGAGCAGAATACGATCCGCTTTGCGGGATTTCCCCCCGAAGTGGTCGACCCCGACCCGAATTACCTTCCCGCGGCAATAGCGGCCTCGCAGCGAGTCGACGAGTCCGCCTTTGTCTCCAACCTGGCCTCCGACATCAACGGACCCTGCTTCGATTTGGATGGCTTCCACGACGGGCAGGTCTTGAAAAACACCTGCCGCAACCGTGGCGAGCTTCAGGAGTATCCTCACGGCTCCTATGCGCTTGCTCTTGGCAACAGCTACGCCGATATGGATTCGCAATTGGTCACCATCGACGGCAACAACTTCGATGGCTTCCGGCTCGGAGCTGTCTTCCTGATTGGCCACAATCATAAAGTGACCGGCAATACGTTCCGCAATCTCAACCAGGCACATTGCAACCGGGGGTTGAACAACATCTCCTGTGAGATCAGGCGCGGCGAGCCGCAATGGACGACTGCCGGCATTTACCTGGGCTTTCGCGCGAGCCGGCCTTCTCCAGCCCGGGAGAACCTGATTCGCGGTAACCAAATCCACGGGTTCCAGATGAAGGCCAACTGCATTCAGTCCGCGCCCGGCGTCGTCCAGAGCGACAACACCATTTCCGGCAACACCTGCCTCGACGCCGAATAGCCAAACAGATGCCCAACGAAGTTGCCTTGAAGATGCAGGCTGACTGGAATGCGCGAGCCCAGGAGGACGCCTTCTACTACGTCGCCTTCGGCCGGCGGAGTCAGACCGACGACGAGTTCCTTGCTACTGCTTCCGACCAGGTCCACGGCTTTGAACTCGAACTCCGGCGGCTTCCGGCCGCTCGTACCCGCCAGCGGCGCGCGCTAGAGATCGGCTGCGGCCCTGGCCGACTGATGCGGCCGCTGGCGCGACACTTCGGCGAGATCCACGGCGTGGATGTTTCAGACGAAATGGTGCGTCTGGCGCGCCGGAAGCTCGAGGGCGTACCCCACGCCCATCCCCATCACGCGCCCAACTCGAACCTCGAAGCTTTTGCCGACGATTCCTTCGACTTCGTGTACTCCTACGCCGTCTTTCAGCACATCCCCGCGCACGACGTGGTGATGGGTTACCTCAAAGAGAGCTGGCGTGTTCTCAAGCCCGGTGGAATCCTGCGCTGCCAGATCAACGGGCTCCCCCAAACCGCCCGGCAGTACGACACTTGGGCAGGCGTTCGCATCGCTGCTGAGGAAGTGCGCGACTTTGCCACTGAGCAGGGATTCCTCCTTCTGGCGCTGGAAGGTGTAGACACGCAGTACATGTGGACCACCCTGCGCAAGCCGCCTGCGCCTCCTTCCGCCGTGCTCACAGCCCCGGGCATCCGCCGTATCACTTCCGCTCATTCCTCCCAACCTGCCGTTCCCAACCGCGGGCGTTTTGCCGCCGTCTCCCTTTGGGTAACCGGACTGCCGCCCGAGGCTGACCTCAACCGGCTGTCACTCACAGTGGGTGGTCAGCCGGCCTTCCTGACGTTTCTCGGCCATCCTGAACTGGATGGCGTCCAGCAGTTAAATGCCCTGCTGCCGGAAGGCTTGCAAACCGGGCTTCAGCCTGTCGCCTTGGTCTGCGATGGAAATCCGTTCTGCCCCAAGGCGTTTCTCCGTCTGCGTCCTCCGGGTCCCCCGGTACCCCGAATCCTGTCGATCACCGACGGCATCGACCTGTTGGCTGCTGACCGCATCGTGAGCCGTATTGTGAAGATCAGCGTTGAAGAAGTCAATGCTCCTGACGCGATCTCGGTCTGGGTCAATGGGATACGAGCCGTCGACGCCGACTGGTTCTGTACAGAGCCCCGCCTGCCCCGGTATGAGGTCAATTTCGCCATTCCAACGGCGATTGGCCCGGGAATAGCTGAAATTGAACTGCGGGAAGGATCCCGCCGGATCGGCGCGGCAAGGGTGCAGGTTGACACCCCACAGGCGTGATTGGGGCCCGGACGATATTCATGGGTTTGTAAACTGCTGGTACAGCGTATAGTTATTTTTCTTGACGGGCCACTATATATTGGGGCAATATGGCAACTGCCCGCCAATCGTCGGAGGTAGCCCTTAATACCCATGGGACAAATTACTGTAGATCTCAGTGCTCGTATGCACGAACTCAACAAACGCTCGCTCGCCGTAGACGAACGTACTGGCATCGATTTCCCGCGGTTTTTCACCGCAAAGCTCGAACCCGGCCGCACTCCCTATGAGGAGATCCAGTGGGAACTTCGTACCGCATCGATCGGGAATGACCGGGGGGCCGTCATTTTCGAACAGCGTGATGTTGAGGTTCCAGTCGACTGGTCGCAAACCGCCACCAACATCGTTGCCTCCAAATACTTCCACGGCAAGATCGGTTCGCCCGAACGCGAACGGTCGGTCGCCCAGCTCGTTCATCGTGTCGTCGACAGCATTGCCGATTGGGGCAAGAAGGGTAAGTATTTCAAGACCGACAACGACGCTGAGAACTTCCGCAACGAACTCGCTTTTCTCATGCTGACCCAGCGGGCCAGTTTCAACTCTCCGGTGTGGTTCAACGTGGGTGTGAAACACGAGTCGCGCGGCTACGGTTGGTATTACGACGAGAGCGCGCAGCAGGTACAAAAACTCGACATTCGTTATGCCGATCGTCCGCAGTGCTCCGCCTGCTTCATCAATGCGGTGACTGATTCTCTCGAAGGCATTCTGGATCTGGCGAAGACCGAAGGCATGCTCTTCAAGTACGGCTCCGGCACGGGTACCAATCTTTCAGCCCTGCGGGAAGAAGATGCCATTCTGTCCGGAGGAGGGCGCGCCTCGGGTCCACTGAGTTTCATGAAGGGCTTTGACGCTTTTGCGGGTGTCATCAAGAGCGGCGGGAAGACGCGGAGGGCGGCCAAGATGGTCATCCTCAACGCCGAGCACCCCGACGTCGAGAAATTCCTCTGGTGCAAGGCGAAAGAAGAGAAGAAGGCCCACACCCTGATCGACGCGGGCTACGACGCTTCCCTCGACGGCGAAGCTTACTCGTCGGTGTTCTTCCAGAACGCCAATAATTCCGTGCGCGCCACCGACGACTTTATGCAGGCGGTGGCCGAGGATCGCGACTGGTGGACCCGGTCGGTTGTCAATGGCCAGCCCGTGAAGCGTTACCGCGCCCGTGACCTCATGCGCCAGATTGCCGAAGCCACCTGGCAGTGCGGCGACCCCGGCATGCAGTTCGACACCACCATCAACCGGTGGCACACGTCCAAGAACACGGCGCGCATCAATGCCTCCAACCCCTGCTCGGAGTACATGTTCCTTGACGATTCGGCCTGTAACCTGGCCAGCTTCAACCTCATGAAGTTCGTCGGTCCGGATGGACAGTTCGATCCGGAAGCTTTCCGCCACGCCGTGGACACGATGATCGTGGCCATGGAGATAATCGTCGAGAACGCGTCGTACCCGACCGACAAGATCGCCAAGAACTCGCGGGACTTCCGGCCGCTCGGTTTAGGCTATGCCAACCTGGGTGCGCTGCTGATGTCCCAGGGGTTGGCCTACGATTCTACGGAAGGCCGCAACTACGCCGCGGCGATCACGGCAGTCATGTGCGGACAGTCGTACCTGACTTCCGCGCGGGTTTCCGAGGCCACGGGTCCGTTTCCAGGCTATGCGGTGAACGAACAGCCATTCCTCGAAGTGATCCGGATGCACAAGGAGTCAGTGCCGAACATCGATTCGCGCCTGGTACCCCCGGCTCTGTTCGAAAACGCGAAGCGCGCCTGGCACGATGCTTATGAGAAGGGTCGCGTCAACGGGTTCCGCAATGCCCAGGCGACCGTCATCGCGCCCACCGGAACCATCGGCTTCATGATGGATTGCGACACCACGGGCGTCGAACCGGATCTGGCCCTGGTGAAGTACAAGAAGCTGGTCGGCGGTGGTGTGATCAAGATCGTCAACAATACCGTTCCCCAGGCGCTCATCAAGCTCGGCTACAAGCCCGAGCAGATGGAAGCGATCGTCAACCACATCGACGCCACCGGTACCATTGAAGGCGCTCCCTATATCCAGGAGAAACACCTCCCCGTTTTCGACTGTTCCTTCCGTCCGCAGAACGGAACCCGCTCCATCCACTACATGGGGCACGTCCGGATGATGGCCGCCACCCAGCCGTTCATTTCCGGCGCGATCTCAAAGACGATCAACATGCCTGAAGAGTGCACCGTCGACGACGTCATGAACGCCTACATCGAGTCGTGGCGCCTGGGCTTGAAGGCGGTCGCCATTTACCGCGATGGTTCCAAGCGCGTGCAGCCGCTGTCTTCCGGCACCGGTAAGGGCGAAAAGAAGGCCACTGCCGTCGTTGAGAAGGTCACCGAGAAGATTGTCTATCGCCCGATGCGGCGCAAGATGCCCGACGAGCGGCAATCGATCACCCACAAGTTCTCGATCGCCGGCCACGAAGGTTATTTCACCGTTGGCCTGTTTGAAGACGGCACTCCCGGTGAGTTGTTCATCACCATGGCCAAGGAAGGCTCGACCATCTCCGGCCTGATGGACAGTTTCGCCACGGCCATCAGCTACGGCCTGCAATACGGGGTTCCGCTGAAGTTCTACGTCGATAAGTTCAGCCATGTCCGGTTTGAACCTAGCGGCTGGACCGGCAGCAAACTGATCCCCTATGCGAAGTCCATCATGGACTACATTTTCCGCTGGCTCGGGGCTAAGTTCCTGGGTCCGGAATACGCCCTCACCGAAGCCGGCGAAACCACAACACTCCGGCCGACAGAGCCGGAGCCGCAGCAGAAGCTGCAGTTTGCGCCGGTGGTTGCCGACGCTCCCATCTGTGCGGAGTGCGGCTCGATGATGGTGGTCAACGGCTCCTGCTTTAAGTGCGAAAACTGCGGCGGCACCAGCGGCTGTAGTTAACGCGAACCGCAGGTTCGTCGTTTGCTTTGGTGGGCCCCGGGGTTGGGTTACCCCGGGGCTGCTTTTGTCTAGAGCAACGCTTCGCGCACGGCCTCGCCGCGCACATCGGTCAACCGGAAGTCGCGGCCCATGTGGCGATAAGTGAGCCGCTTGTGGTCGAGACCCAGAGTGTGGAGGATTGTCGCCTGAACATCATTCACATGGACTGGCCGGTCCACAATCGATAGGCCAAGCTCATCCGTCGCCCCGATGGTGACCCCTGGACGAATGCCCGCTCCCGCCAGCCACATCGTGAAGCAGTTGGCGTGATGGTCTCGCCCCGCGAACTCGGCATCTTCGGGCCGCCTGAATTCACCCAGCGGCGTTCGTCCAAACTCTCCGCCCCACACAATCAGCGTCGAATCGAATAAGCCGCGCTGCTTCAGATCCTGAATCAACGCCGCCACCGGACCCGCCGTAATGTCGCAGTTCTGCTTCAGGTTCTTATTGAGTTCGCTGTGTTGATCCCACGACGAGTGGGTCACCATGACAAACCGGACCCCGCGCTCCACCATGCGCCGCGCCAGCAGGCAATTGGATCCGAAGGCGCGCGTCGCTTCTTTCTCCAAGCCATAGGCCTCCCGAATCGATGTGGGCTCGCCGGCCAGGTCGAGCAGTCCCGGTGTGCTCGCCTGCATGCGGAACGCCATCTCATACGCGGCGATCCGGGAACTGATCTCAACGTCGCCGGTCTCCATCTGCCGTTCGCGGTTCAGCGCCGATGTCAGTTCGATGTCCGCCCTTTGGGCCTCGGCTGTGATGCCTTTCGGGTTCGACAGGTAGAGCACCGGGTCGCCCTTCCGCCGGAACATCACGCCTTGATAGGCCGAGGGCAGGAACCCGCTCGTCCATTGCGCGGCCTGGCTCATGTTGCTCTTCCCCGTGCTGAGCACGACAAACCCGGGCAGGTCGCGCGACTCGCTGCCCAACCCGTAGAGCACCCACGCCCCCAACGTGGGCCTGCCCGGCAGCATATGGCCCGCCAGCAGCAGAAAGTCCGCCGGCTGATGATTGAACGCGTCGGTGTGGACTGACCTGATCAGGCAAAGGTCGTCCGCGATCGGCGCCCAGGCCTCACCCAGAAAATCGCTCAACACCGCGCCGCTCTGTCCGTATTTCCGGAACGTCCGCGGACTGCCGAGAATGGTCGCGGTGGGCTTGATGAACGCCAGCTTCAAGTCCTTGGTCATCGACGGCGGCAGCGGCTTGCCATGCCAGCGCTGCAACTCCGGCTTCGGATCGAACAGGTCCAGTTGGCTCGGCGCGCCTTCCATATAAAGGAAGATCACGTTCTTGGCGCGCGCCGGAAAGTGCGGCGCCAACGACGTTCTGCCATCGGCGGCCAGTAGGTCCGCCAACGCGATCGAACCGATGCCGCCGGCCAGGCTGCTTAACCATTTCCGGCGGCTGGGGAAATCAGGATTCATGCGTTTACTCCCGCGAAATGAACTCGTCGGAGTTGAGCAGCGCCCGGCTCAAGCCCGTCCACGCCGCCGCTTCGTTGCCCGGCGTCAGCGCTCGCCGGCGAGCCAGGTAGCTCGCCACGTGGTCGCGCTCGCGGGGACTGGGCAGCCGCGCGAAGCATAGCAGAAATGCCCGGTCAATCCGCTTCGCCTCTCCGGTCGCCTCGTTCATCACCCGCCATGCCAGCGCCTGGGCCGCCTCGGCGAATACCGGGTCGTTGAGCAGGTTCAAGGCCTGCAGGGGCGTATTGGACGATTCCCGGCGGGCGCAGGCCACCGTCCGGTCCGGTACGTCGAAGTTGCCCAGCAGCGGATAGAGAGCCGTGCGTTGTGTCTGCACGTAGAGCCCCCGGCGGTACCGGTCGGGTCCCTGCGTCTCCTGCCATTGCAGACTATAGGACTGGTCCACTACACCCTCGGGTTGGGGCGGGCGAATGCTTTCGCCGCCCACCTTGTTAGCAAGCAATCCGCTCACGCCGAGTGCGCTGTCGCGAATCAACTCCGCGGGCAATCGGAATCGCGTCTGCCGTGCCAGCCACTGGTTGGACGGGTCGTGTCCCGCCAACTCGGGCTGCGCGTGCGACGACTGCCGGTAGGTGGCCGACGTGACGATCAGACGATGCAGTTCCTTCACGTTCCAGCCTTTGGCCCGGAATGTAGAGGCCAGCCAGTCGAGCAACTCGGGATGGGTGGGCTTGTCGCCCTGCATGCCGAAATCGTCGGAGGTCCGTACCAACCCCTGGCCAAAGAGTTCCTGCCAGGCGCGATTGACGGCGACGCGTGCGGTCAGCGGATTGGTGCTCATCGTCAGCCATCGCGCAAGCCCCAACCGGTCTGGTGTCGCTTTCTCCAGGCCCGGCAGCGAGTCTGGCGTGCCCGGCGCAACTTCAATTCCCAGGTCCTTATAGTTGCCGCGCAGCCGCAGAAACGGCTTCTTGCGTTCCGTGTCCTCGGCCAGCGTCATCACGTGGCTCAGCGGAGGATTCTCCGCCATCAACGCCGTCAACCGCTGGTTCAACTCCTTCAGGCATGTTTCCTCGTATTTCTTCTTGCCCAGCGCCCCTTCCGCATAGCGGACGAAGAAGTTTGTGATCGCATCGCGGTTGCGCGGCGTACGGCTTGCGACCGGTTGTAGCAGGATCCGTAGACCGTTATCCACCAGCTTCGAGAACGAGTCGAACCTGGCGTCCCAGTCTGTCCGCCTTCCCGGTTGGGCTGCTGCATCGCGCAGGTTCTCTTCCCACTCCGCCTGCAACCCGGCCACGCCATACTCCTCCAGCAACTCCTTGCGCTGAGTCTCGTAGCGGCCCGCCTTTTCCAGGTATGGTCCCAGTTCGCCCGGCAAGGGCGCTTCGATATCTAACTCCTGCCCGTTCTCGAAGTACGCCACCAGGCGGTAATAATCGCGCTGGGAGATGGGGTCGTACTTATGGTCGTGGCATTGCGCGCATCCAACGGTGAGTCCCAGAAAAGCCGTGCCGATCGTATTCGCCCGGTCCACGAGTTGGTCGTAACGCAGCTTTTCGAGGTCGATTCCGCCCTCACGGCTGGTCACCGTGTTGCGATGGAATCCGGTCGCCAGTTTCTGCTCCAGAGTCGCGTCGGGAAGCAGATCACCGGCTACCTGCTCGATCACGAACTGGTCGAATGGCATGTTCTGGTTCAAGGCTTCGATCACCCACTGCCGGTAGCGCCACGCGAACGGACGCACATAATCTTGCACGCCGCCTTCGCTGTCGGCGTACCGCGCGGCATCGAGCCACACGCGAGCCCACTTCTCGCCATAGTGCGGCGACCGCAAAAGCTGATCCACCAACTGCTCGTAGGCATCCGGCCGCGAGTCTGCCAGAAACGCGGCCACCTGCGAAGGCGTCGGCGGCAGCCCAACCACGTCGAGGTAGACACGGCGCACCAGCGTGTTTCGCGACGCCTCCGGCGCCGGCTGTACTTTCAGACCCTCCAGTTTCGCGAGGACAAACGCGTCTACCGGGTTGCGAACCCAACCGCGCCGGATCACGGCGGGAACGGCGGGTTGAACAATGGGCGAAAACGACCATGGCTTCTTGCGGGCCGCGCCTGCCGCTGTGGTGCTCGCCGGGGCAGGCCAGCGCGCCCCTTGATCGATCCAGTCGCGCAGCAGCGCCGCTTCCCTGGGCGGCAAGGGAGCGTTGGGCGGCATCGTCACCCGCTTGCCGTCTGACGTGACGCCAACGGTCACCATCTGGTACAAGCGGCTGGCGCCACTATCGCCGGGCTTGATGGCAACGCCTGCATAGCCACCTTTGAGGGCATGCTCCGGGTTGTCCAGCCGCAACCCGCTCGTCTGCTGCCGGGCGTTGTGACACCCCAGGCAGCGCATACGCAAGATGGGTTGGATGTCGCGTCCGAAATCAACCGGAGCCGCTGCAAGGCCGGCAGCAAGCAGAAGTCCGGACAGAAGAGTCACGCAGCGGATTCTATCAAAGCAGGGCCCCTTAACGGTACTTCGGGTTGTACTTGCCCCGCTCCGCAAACCCGCCTAACGCGGGCCGCATCGCGGAAACTCGTGGATAGGAGTCAAATACCTCCGAACCCCGCATGCGCGGGTCGCCCTGGGCTTCCAACGTCTTTTTCAGATCGTCGCGCAGCCGCTGCTTCACCGCCTTCATGGCCGGATTGGCCGCAAGGTTGGTCAAACACCCGGGGTCCTTGCGAATGTCGAACAACTCTTCCTCCGGCGACTTGCCGAACGAGTGACCAAACAGCGGATGCTCGCGCTGCGCCAGCATGTACTGCTTGCTCGGGCCATCGTCGATATCGGCATAGAACTCCGGATCGCCCGCCGGATAGCGGTCGGGCTTGAGATTCCAGATGTAGAGATGATCCCGCGTCCGGACAGCTCGCGCCGGGTAGCCGAGATTGTCGAAGCGGGCGTGGGAGTGCCGTTCGCGTCCGCCATATGCGCGGTCGCGGCTGGTATCGCGCGCTCCT
>JAEUQD010000175.1 GCA_016789925.1 Bryobacterales bacterium
GCCGATTATCGCAAGCAGTTGCAGAGCCTGTTACTCGAGCTGGCGCGGATTCAGGAGGCTTTGGACAAGTAACGTGTTGCCGCGGGTGTGGGGTATTCTTCTTACCGCTGGACTGGCCGCCTGTGCCGCGCAAACGCAACCGGGCGCGGTGCAGGAGCGCGTACGTCCCTGCCATGAGTTGCAACACCGCGGCAAGCGAACGGAGGCGCGGGCCTGCTACCAGAAGCTAACGCAAGACCGCGACCCGGCGCTCCGGGCGGAAGGCTTCTACGGACTGCGCGATTACCGCAGCGCTCACGAGCAGTTCCGGCTGGCCGCCGACCTTCATCCCAAAGATCCCAACATTCGCGTGCGCTGGGGGCGGCTGCTGATTGAGCCGTTCAACCGGAATCGCAAAGACGGCGCGGAGTTGTTCCAGGAAGCGCTCGAGATAGACAAGAACCATGCCGGCGCGCATTTGGGGTTGGCGCTGCTGGCCTCGGAAGGGTTTGAGAGCAAGGCCGTCGAGCTGGCGCAAAAGGCGCTGGAGGCCGATCCGAAGCTGGTGGAGGCGCAGGAGTTGCTGGCGACTCTGGCGCTGGAAGACAGCGATCCGGCCAAAGCGGTGGAAGAGGCGGACAAGGCTCTGAAGATTTCTTCGGAAGCGCTGGACGCGCTGGCGACCCGCGCAGCGGTGGAACTGCTGGCGGATCGTCCCGCCGCGGAAGAGTGGTTGAAGCGCATGTACGCCGTGAACCCGTACTATGGAGCGGGACATTCGTTGATTGCGCACCACCTGGTGATCAACCGGCGTTACGAAGAAGGCATCGCACACTACCGCAAGGCGGTGGAACTGGACCCGGAAGACTGGGCCACACGCTCGGAACTGGGCATCAACCTGATGCGGGTGGGGCTCGATCAGGAGGCTCGTGAGCAGTTGAAGATGGCGTTCGATAACGGGTGCCGCAATTCGGCCACGGTGAACTCGCTGACGCTGCTGGATAGCTACAAGAACTTTGTCACGTTCAAAACCGACAACACGATCGTCAAGCTGCATAAGAAGGAAGCGGAACTGCTGCGGCTCTATTTTGAAGAGGAATTGCGCAAGGCGATCAAGGTGTACGAAGGCAAGTACAAGATCAAGCTGCCGCGTGAAGTGCAGTTGGAGGTCTACCCGGATCACGAAGACTTTGCCGTGCGGACGATGGGCATGCCGGGTCTGGGCGCGCTGGGCGTGACGTTCGGCGACGTCGTGGCCATGGACAGCCCGTCGGGCCGCAAACCAGGAACCTTCCACTGGGCGAGCACGCTGTGGCACGAACTGAGCCACGTGTTCGTGCTCATCGCCACCAAGCACCGCGTGCCGCGGTGGTTTACCGAAGGCGTGGCGGTGCACGAGGAGACGGCGATCTATCCGGATTGGGGCGACCGGCTGTCACCGGAAATCCTGATGGCGATCAAGGAGAAGAAGTTGTTGCCGATCGCCGAGCTGGACCGGGGCTTTGTGCGACCGTCGTATCCGAACCAAGTGATCGTGTCCTATTTCCAGGCGGGGCGTATCTGCGATTTCATCAAAGAACGCTGGGGCTGGGACAGCATTCTGGCGATGATGCACGCGTTTGCCGCGCGCAAGAGCACGCCGGAGGTAGTGGAACAGGTTCTCAAACTCAAGCCGGACGCCTTTGATAAGGAGTTCATGGCCTGGCTGGATAAGAGCGTGAATCCGGTCGTGTCGAATTTCGATGCGTGGCGCAAGAGCATCAAGGCGCTAGCCGAGTTGGCCAAGGCGGGCAAGCAGGACGAGGTAATCCGGGACGGACAGACAGTGATTAAGCTGTATCCGGATTACGTTGAGGCGGCCAATGCCTACGAATTCATTGCCGAAGCGCACACGGCCAAAGGGCAGAAGAAGGAAGCCATCGCCGTCCTTGGCCAGTACCTGAAGAACGGGGGCCGCAGCCCGGACACGCTCAAGAAACTGGCGAAGCTGCAAGAAGAGGTTGGCGACAAGAAGGCGGCCGCCGTCACGCTGGAAAAAGTGAATTATATTTACCCGGTGAACGACGAGGAGTTGCACCGGCGGCTGGGGGAACTGTGGCTGACCCAGCAGAACTACACTGGGGCGATCCGTGAATTCAGCGCGGTACTGGCTGGAGGCGCGGTGGACCAGGCTTCGGCGCACTTCAATATCGCCCGCGCATATCTCGCCGCGAAGCAGAGCGGCAAGGCAGAAGATCATCTACTCCAGGCTCTGGAGTCCGCGCCGGGATTCCGGCCGGCTCAGAAGCTGCTCCTGGAGATCGAAAATCAGAAAGAGAAACGCTGATTCATGTCCTCCGTTGCTGAAGTAACTCTCGACTCCGCCGAGCTGAAAGCTCGCATTGAACGGTTCCAGGAAGCGCGCGATCAGATTCTGCAGCAGGTGCGGAAAGTGATTGTGGGCCAGGAAGAAGTCCTGGAACAAATCCTGATTGCGCTGTTCGTGGGCGGGCACTGCCTGATCACGGGTTTGCCCGGTACGGCAAAGACATTGATGGTGCGGACGATCGCCCAAACGTTGGGACTCGTATTCAAGCGCATCCAGTTCACCCCGGACCTGATGCCGTCCGATATTACCGGTACGGACATCATCGAAGAGGACCCGGCTACCGGGCGGCGCACGTGGACGTTCGTGCAGGGTCCGATTTTCGGCAACGTCCTGCTGGCCGACGAAATCAACCGGACGCCGCCCAAGACGCAGTCAGCTTTGCTGGAGGCGATGCAAGAGGTTTCGTGCACGGTGCGCGGCAACATCTACAAACTGCCCGCCCCGTTTTTTGTTCTGGCCACGCAGAACCCCATTGAGTTGGAGGGCACGTATCCGCTGCCCGAAGCGCAGTTGGACCGGTTTCTGTTCAACACGGTTCTCGATTATCTGGGCGCCGATGACGAAGTGAAGGTTATTGGATTAACGACGACAACGCAAGCGGCAACCGTGGAAGCAGTGACGAATTCCGAAGAGATCCTCGGGTTCCAGCGGCTTGTCCGGATGGTTCCGATCGCCGAACCGCTGGCCCGCTACGCGGTGCAACTGGTGCGGGCGACGCGTTCCAACAGCAGTGAAGCGCCCGACTTCATCAAGAAGTACGTCAACTACGGTGCGAGTGTCCGTGCGTCGCAATTCCTGGTGCTGGCGGCCAAGGCGCGCGCCTTGTCGCGCCGCCGGTATCACGTTTCCTACGAAGACATCACGGCGCTGGCCACGCCGGTGTTGCGGCACCGCATTCTGCTGAACTTCCAGGCCGAGTCGGAGAAGCTCTCCCAGGATGACATTTTGCGGCGTCTGCTGGAGCATATGCCGCCGCCCAGAGCCTAGAAAAATGCTGCAGCGATTCCTCAAACCGGAAGTTCTTGCCAGCGTCTCGAGCCTCGACCTGATCGCCAAGACGGTGGTGGACGGGTTTGTCTCGGGTCTGCACCGGTCGCCGGATTATGGGTTTAGCCAGGAATTCGCTGAGTATCGCCCTTACACGCCTGGCGACGATCTGCGCCACGTGGACTGGAATGTCTATGCGCGGACCGAACGCGCGTATTTGAAGAAGTATCGCGGCGAGACCAACTGCCAGCTCACGATTCTGCTGGATGCCAGCGCCACGATGGGCGCTCCGGCGGGTGGGGTTTCGAAGATCGACTATGCCCGTTATGTCGCTGCCTCGCTGGCCTATCTGGCCAACCAGCAACGCGACGCGGCCGGACTGATTGTGTTTGACGACGAAGTGCGCAATTACGTGCCTCCATCGACACGCCAGGGGCAGTTGCACCGGCTGCTGCACGGGATCGAACATGCGGAGCCGCATGCACGGACCGACTACGCCAAGCCATTCCATCATTTCCAGGAAGCGATCAAGCGGCGGGGCATTGTCGTGGTGCTGTCGGACTTTTTTGCGGACCCAGAAGTGATCGTCAAGACAGTAGAACCACTGCGGTACCGCGGAAACGACATCGTGCTGTTCCACATTCTGCATCCGCTCGAGTTGCGTCCGCGCTTCGATGGACCGGTGATTCTGGTGGACGTGGAGACCAATGAGAGCATGGAGGTGACGCCTGCCTACGCCCAGGAGGAGTACCCGGCCAAGATCGACGCACACGTGGCGGAACTACAGAGCAGGGCGAAGGGCGCGGGTATGGATTATTACCTGGCGTCCACCGACAAGCCGCTGGATGGCGCTTTGCGCGAGTATCTGAGCATTCGCCAGGGGAGGCTGTAAGTGGGATTCCTGTCGCCGTGGTTTCTGGCCGGACTGCTGGCCGTCGGCCTGCCCGTGTATCTTCATTTGCTGCGTCAACACCGGAATACGCCGGTGATGTGGAGTTCGCTGATGTTCTTCGAAAAGCGAACTCAGAGCTCAGTGAAGCACCGGCGGCTGAAGTACCTGATGCTGCTGGCGCTGCGGGTCGCGCTGCTCGCGCTGTTAGTCTTTGCTTTCGCGAATCCGTTCATTCGCGAGAAAGCGGCAGCGGGAGACGGCCGGAAGCGCTTGCTGCTGGTAATCGATGAATCGTTCAGCATGAAGGCCGGAAACCGTCTGGCAGAAGCCAAGCGGCAGGCGGCAGAAGTGCTAGCCCGGAACAAAGGCAGCGAAAAAGCGCAGGTAGCGGCCATGGGTTTCCAGTTGCGCATGCTGACCGAGCCAACGGATAACGTAGGGGAATTGCGCGCGGCCATCGAGTCAGTCAAGGGCTCGGACAGTTTCGCCAGCTTCGGCGAGTTCACGCGAGCGGTGCGCGGTTTGGCCGCTTCTTCGCCGCAAGGCTATGAACTGCACCTGTTCAGCGACATGCAGAATTCGGCGATGCCCGCGGGGTTCGCCGACCTGCAGATGCCGGGCAAGGTGAAGTTGGTGACGCACGCGGTAGCGGCGAAGACCGAAGCCAACTGGACCGTGGAAACCGTCACTGCGCCGAGCGCGGTGGCCGATCCGAAGAAAGCGCGCGTGCAGGCGACAATCGCCGGATACGGCACGCCTGAAGCGACGCGGAACGCGAGCCTGGTTGTGAATGGCAAGACCGTCGCGTCGAAGCCGTTGAAGGTGGCCGCGAACGGCCGCGCCACGGTCGAGTTTCAGGGCCTGGACGTTCCGTACGGGTTCTCGCGCTGCGAAGTGCGGATCGATGGCGCGGACTCGTTCGCGGCCGACGATACGGCGCTGTTTGCCGTTGAGCGCTCGGACCCGCGGCGCGTTCTGTTCGTACACGAAGGGAAAGACGCGCGTTCGCCGCTCTATTTCCAATCCGCGCTGGGTTCCGCGGCGGAGTCGGCGTTCGTGCTGGAATCGGTGGTGACCGAGCAGACGGCGAACCTCGATCCGGCCCGCTTCGCGTTTGTCGTGCTGTCGGACACCGGGCCGCTCCCAGCGGCGTTTGAGGATCGCCTGAAGAAGTGGGTACGCACCGGCGGCAGCGTGTGGCTGGCGGCGGGCGCTGCCATGGGACGCAATGCACGCCTCCCCGTGATGGATGCGGTGGTGGCCGAAAGCAAGTACTATTCGCGGGCGGGCGAGCGGTTCGCGGCGATCGGGCAGACCGACGGCACGCATCCGTCGATCCGGCGCAGCGGGAAGTGGGAAGGCGTGAAGTTCTACTACGCGGTGCGTGTGGAACCGGGCGATGCGCGCATCGTGGCGCGGTTGACTGACCAGACGCCCCTGGTGCTGGATAAGAAGGTGGGCGAAGGCCGCGTCCTGTTCTTTGGATCGACTTTTGACAACATCGCGAACGATTTCCCGCTCGTGCCCGGGTTCGTGCCGTTTGTCGAGCAGAGCGCGCGGTACCTGGCCGGAATTGAAGACCGGGCCGCGGCGCGCGTTGTGAACTCATTTATCGAATTGCGTTCGGCGAAGGAACAGTCGCTCTCCATCGAATTGATCGACCCGGACGGGGCGAGGCCGTTGTCGCTGCGCGAGGCGACGACCGCCGAGACGTTTCAAGCGCCGCGGGCAGGCTTTTATGAAGTGCGCCGCGCCAATGGACGCCACGACATGGTGGCGATGAACCCGGACCGCCGCGAATCCGACCTGTCGGTTGTGCCCGCCGAAACGCTCGCACTGTGGTCGGGCGACGGTGCCGTGCAGACCGCGGGCGGCCCCTCCGGCATGGACGCCGAACAGGACCAGCAGCGGCGGCTCTGGTGGTATGTCATGCTGTTGGCCATGGCCGTGGCGCTGGCGGAGTCGGTCTTCGCAAGCCGCTACCTGGGAGTACAAAGGGAAGAATAAATGAACAAGCGCGAACTCTTGAACCAATACCTGGTGCAGTTGGAGAGGCGTCTGCGGACCAATGCGCTCCTGCGGGGGGCGGC
>JAEUQD010000194.1 GCA_016789925.1 Bryobacterales bacterium
TTTCGTGGGGGGAAGCTGGATCAACTCCCCGGCATTTCCGGCGCGCAGAACATGACCGACGATCGGAATGGCGGCTTTTGGGTGATGACCAACCAAGGGCTCTTTCACGTGCGCGGCGGCAGAATCACTCGCCATGACCAGGCCCAAGGCCCGCTTCGCGACGCCCTGGATGTTTACCAGGATTCGACAGGGACTCTCTGGTTTGCCGCCAACGATGGCGGGCTGTTCCGCCTGCGGGACGGCCGTCTGAAAGCGATCATCGTCAGAGAGGGTTTATCGAACAGCGTGCTGCTGCGCTTCCTGGATGACGGAAAGAGCAGTCTCTGGATCAGTTCCCATCAGAGCATCTTTCGCCTGAGTCTCAAGGATCTGGATGACTTTGCAGACGGGCGACTCTCTTCCATTTTGCCGGTCTCCTATGGGATAGCCGAAGGAATGAGGAGCAGCGATTGCAATTGGGGGAACCCTGGAATCTGGAAAACCACGGACGGGCGAATCTGGTTCCCTACCGTACGCGGCGTAGTGGCTATTGACCCCAATGCAGGCAGCCGACTCCCTCCGTCTGTCGTGCTGGAGGAGGCTTGGGCCAACAAGGTGCCGCTCAGGCACGATGGGACTTCGGCGCCGGCCGGCAACAATACATTCGACTTCCAGTTCGCGGCCCTGAGCTTGAGCGCCCCTGATAAGGTGCGGTTCAGGTACCGGCTTGAGCCCTACGACAAAGACTGGGTGGACGCCGGCAATCAACGCACTGCTCACTACACGAACATGGCGCCGGGAGAATACTCGTTCCAGGTGATTGCGGCGAGCAGCTTCGGGGTCTGGAACGGTCAGGCGGCCGGGGTTCGTTTCGTGCTGCAGCCGCACTATTACCAAAATAATTGGTTCCGCGCGCTGTGCACGACGGCCTTTCTCGCGCTGCTTGTGGCAGCGTACCAGCTCCGTATAGGGCAGCTTCAGAGGGGGTTCAAGAAGCTTCAGGGCGTCATTGACACTATTCCGGGTTATGTGTGGAGCGCCCGGCCGGACGGCTCTATCGATTTCATCAACAAGCGGTGGTTAGAGTTCAGCGGTTTTTCCTTAGACCAAGGTCTGGGGTGGGGTTGGACAGAAGCGATTCACCCCGAGGATCGTGACCGCTTCATTGAGACATGGCGCACGGCCTACACGTCCGGACAGGCGATGGACGCCGAAGCTCGCGTCCGGAGAGCAGACGGGCAGTATCGCTGGCTGCTGATTCGCAACGTCCCGCTGCTTGACAAGAAGGGGAGAATCATCAAGTGGTACGGCAAGAGTACTGACATCGACGAACGCAAGCGCGCCGAGCAGGCTCTCAGGCGAAGCGAGGCTTACCTGGCCGACGCACAAAGGCTGACCCGTACGGGCGCCTGGGCCAGCGACGGCACGACCCGTCCGTTGTACTGGTCGGAAGAGGTGTTCCGGATTTTCGGATTCGATCCAGAACAGGGATTACCGTCGGCTGACCAGCCCCTCCAGCGGGTACACCCGGAAGACCGTGACCAGTTCTGGCGGGCGTTCCAGAGGACGATCCAGGAGAAAGTTGACTCCGAACTCGAATACAGAGTCGTGTTGCCCGATGGGGAAGTCACGCACGTACACGCCCTGGCCCATCCCGTCGTAGATCCTCAGGGAGAGCTTGTTGAAGTGGTGGGCACAATCGTGGACGTCACAGACCGCAAACGCGCTGAAGAGGAGCGTGAGAGGTTGCGCCAGCTTGAAGCTGATCTCGCGCACATCAACCGCGTGAGCATGACGGGAGAACTGACGGCCTCGATCGCGCATGAAGTCAACCAGCCGTTGACGGGCATAGTGAGCAACGGGAGCGCGTGCCTCCGTTTTCTGGCCGGAGATCGACCCAATCTGGAGGAAGTCCGTGAGGCTGTCCGCGACATCGTCCGTGACGGCAAGCGAGCCGGTGAAGTCATCGCCCGGATTCGCGCTCTGACGAAAAGGGCCGCGCCGCCGAGAGAAGACCTGGATCTGAATGAAACAATCCGGGATGTTCTGTCAATTGTGGGGGACGAAGCCAAGAGAAATCGCGTGGTCATACGAACGCACTTTGCGGATGACTGTTCGCACGTCTTCGGCGATCGGGTGCAATTGCAGCAAGTGCTCCTAAACCTCGTCATGAATGCAATGGAAGCGATGAGCAGTGTAGAAGACCGGGAACGGCAATTGGTGATCACTACCTCGAACGCTGAGCCCGGTTTGGTGCAGGTAACGGTGGAAGATTCGGGGACGGGTCTGGATCCAAACACGATGGCCAGGATCTTTGAACCGTTCTACACCACAAAGAGCGGCGGTATGGGGATGGGACTGTCGATCAGCCGCTCCATTGTCCAAAATCACGGCGGGCGTTTGTGGGCAACGGCCAATGAAGGCGCGGGGACTAGCTTCCACTTTACCCTCGCCGCGGATGAGGCAACAGAGGAACATGGGCGGACCGCAGCAGTCTAGCGCAATCATTGCGGTTGTTGACGATGACCCCTCGGTTCGGCGGGGCCTGGAGCGGCTGATCCGTTCTATGGGGTGGAAGCCCGAGACTTTTGGCTCTGCCCAGGAGTTCCTCGAATGCCCTCGCACTGAGCCGCCGAATTGTGTGGTGTTGGACCTGCAAATGCCCGGTCTCAGTGGGCTCGACCTTCAGAGGCGAATGGCCGAGGCTGGGTTGTATACGCCCATCGTCTTCCTCACGGGTCATGGCAGTATCCCAGCTACCGTGCAAGCTATGAAGGCGGGCGCCATTGAGTTTCTGACCAAGCCGGTCGATGAGCAGGATCTTCTAAAGGCAATTGAGGAGGCCATCGAACGAGATCGGCGCACTCGGCAGGAGCACGCGGACACCCGTGACCTGCGAGACCGGCACCAGTCGCTGACAGCGCGCGAGCAGGAAGTCATGGAGCAGGTCGTATCCGGCCTACTGAACAAGCAAGTTGCAGCCGAGCTGAACATTAGCGAGGATACAGTCAAGTTTCATCGCGGGCACATCATGCGCAAAATGCGCGCCGATTCTTTCGCGGATCTGGTCAGGATGGCGAAGAGTCTCGGGATCGGTTCGAATCAGCGGTCTGAGCGACCGTAATAGAACGATTTCCCGGGCTTCGATTCGGCCGGCAGATGGATGACCTCCGATCCTCCACCAAGGTGTAGTAGATTTCTGCCGCCCCTCCTGGTATTCCAAAAAGAGGAAGCCTTAATGGCCCTTATTTCAGTAGTCGACGACGATGTTTCCGTCCGCAAATCGCTGGATAGGCTGCTTCGGTCAGCCCGTTTGGAGGTCAGAGTATTCGCCTCAGCCGAAGAGTTGTTGAACTCGGACGATCCTTGCAGGGGGGACTGCCTCATATTCGACGTGCGGCTGCCAGGGATGAGTGGTATCGAACTCCACCGTCAGCTTCTGGCCTCTAAGTGTGAAGTCCCCGTTATCTTCATGACAGCGCATGGATCCGACGACAGTGCGAGGTCGGACGCTGCCTCGGATTGGACCGTCGCTTACTTTATCAAGCCGTTCAATGGAGATGAATTGCTGGATGCCGTCGATGTCGCCTTGAAGTGGAAGCCGGGCGGCAAGGGCGCGAACAGTTAGCGGTAAGCGTCACAGCGTCTGACGCTTACCTTGAACCGAGGAGGTCCTATGGCCGGAACAGGAGCTTTGGTTTACGTGGTGGACGACGATGCGTCCGCGCGAGAAGGCGTGGCCCGTCTGATTCGCTCCGCCGGATTCGTCGCGAAAACGTTTGAGTCGGGGGAGGAATTCCTCGCTATCCCGCGACCGCGCGTGCCAAGTTGTCTGGTCTTGGATGTGAATCTTCCCGGGTTAAGTGGACTCGACCTGCAAGAGAAGCTCGCCCAATCGCCCCCACCGGTCCCGATCGTGTTTCTCACGGGCCAGGGGGACATCCCCATGACTGTCCGCGCGGTCAAAGCAGGCGCGGCAAACTTTCTCACGAAACCCGTCGACGACGAAGCCTTGTTGGGCGCCATCCGGAACTGCGTCGACTCCTGGTTCGGCGACGAGGTCCGGTCCGATCAGAGTGTTGGAAATATGGTTGGCGAAAGCCCGGCGCTTCAGGACATTGTAAGAGACATCCAGGTAGTGGCCCCGACGGACGCCGCGGTCCTCATCCAAGGGGAAACGGGTACCGGCAAGGAACTGGTGGCGCGCGCCATCCATGAGTTGAGCGGCCGCAGACAACGGCCTTTCATCATGGTGAATTGTGCCGCCATCCCCGGAACGCTTCTGGAAAGCGAGCTCTTTGGCCACGAGAGGGGTGCCTTCACGGGAGCGCTTGCGCAGAAGCTCGGGCGGTTTGAACTGGCGCATCAAGGGACGTTGTTCCTCGACGAGATTGGCGAGATCCCTTTGGAGCTCCAACCAAAACTGCTGCGGGCTCTTCAGGAACAGGACTTTGAGCGCTTGGGCGGCAACCGGACCACCCATGTCGACGTTCGAATTATCGCTGCGACGAATCGCAACCTCAGACAAATGGTCAATGAAGGCAAGTTCCGTGGTGACCTATATTATCGTCTGAACGTTTTTCCTCTGACAGTACCGCCCCTACGCGAGCGGCGCGAAGACATTCCGCTGCTGATCCGTTTCTTCACCCAGAGATACGCAAGAAAGATGAACCGCGCGATCGAGGAGATTCCGGCCGCCGCGCTCGACGCACTCACCCGGTACAGTTGGCCAGGCAACATCCGCGAGTTGCAGAATCTGGTCGAACGTTCCGTCATCTTGAGTCCCGGCAGGGTTTTGCAGGTTACCGTTCCCGATGCCATTCCCGATTCAGGCAACGTGCGATGGCTGCCCCCGGCGAGCAGGGATGAAAGCCCCGAGCGCGAACGGATTCTCGACGCCCTGCGCCTTTCCGGCGGAATCATCGGGGGCGCCGACGGCGCTGCCGCCCGCCTGGGGTTGAGGCGCACCACTCTGCAATCCCGCATGAAAAAGCTGGGTATCACACGGCAGTTCCATTAGCTTCAGCACATTTAGGATGTGGCAACTGGTCAAACCGGAAAGACTTCCGACGGTTTACCTACAGATCTCTCTCTAGTGTGCCAGTAGTTCCGACCAGGAGCCCCAGCGGAGAGATGTTTTTCGGATCTTACAACGAACCGGTCGCCGTCCTTCCTGACCAGGTGGTCGAGAATAAGCTCGTGGCCACTCCCGTTGTCCTGACCGCATTCCACTTGTTCGGGGACCCGGTGCAACCAGAAACCGGGCCCCTGAAGGAGCCCATCTGGTCGGCCACTTCGCTCGAGTAAGAATCGCGCAGCATTTGGTATGGACCTCTTATGGACATTGAAGATCGCAAGCGTGCCGAGGAAGCGCGGGAGAGGCTGCACCAAGCAGAAGCTGTCTTACTACCGCTGCCTTGGTTCGGACGCCTGGCGGCAGTGGAAACACGCCGTCTGTGAGTGCCCGCCTGTTCGCCAGGATTACCTGGATGGCGTGGTTTGGGACGAAGTAATTCGGCTTCTGGAGGACCCCGCCCTGCTGCAGGCCGAAATCACCCGGCGGCTGGAAGCGGCCAAACAAGCCGACCCCGCCCAGCAACGCCAACAGTATTTGCTGCGCGAGCAGACGCGGCTGGAGAAGAGCATGGAGCGGCTGTTGACCGCCTATCAGGAAAGTCTGTTATCTCTGGATGAACTGAGAAAACGGATTGAGCCGCTCCGCAAGCAGCACGGAACTGTCCAAGCCGAGTGGCAGGCAATGGAAACCGCCGTGGCCGACCAGCAACGATACCTGCGGCTCGTCGACAGCTTCGCTGCCTTCCAGGCGCGCTTGCGGTCACAGGCCGAATCGATGGACATTGGGGAACGGCAACGGATCGTCCGTTTGCTGGTCAAAGAAGTTGTGGTCGGGCCTGAGGCGATCACGATTCGACACTGTCTGCCGATGCCAACCAATCCCACTCCGACGTCCTCGACGCCCACCGAGCCGGTCGTCGGAGGGCTCACCAGTGGACGTTCGCTTTTGCGTTCAGGGAGTCATTAGTCCCTTGCTCGCTAACCTCTATCTGAACCGGTTTCTGAAATACTTCCGGCTCCAGGGAAAGAGTAAAATCTGGAGAGCCGAAATCGTCTCCTATGCCGACGACTTCGTGATCCTGACCCAACGGTCCGTCCAGCAATGGGCGGCCCAACAGG
>JAEUQD010000034.1 GCA_016789925.1 Bryobacterales bacterium
GCGGCCCCCGTGATAATACACATGCCCCAGAACTGGCTCGCCAATATCGCCCCGGTGGACCCGTACGGCCGCTTCCTGAAATGCCGCCTGCGCCCGGGTCTGATAGTCGACCAGGAAACTCAGCCGTCCCTTCGCCTCCTCCCCGGCACGCAGAAATCGCCGGCTGCCATGGACATCAGTCGCGATCGGCTTGGCGCTGTACACGTGCTTCCCTTCCGCGACTGCCGCTTCCGCCTGTTCCGGATGGAAGTAGGGCGGGCTCTCGATCACCACGGCATCCAGTTTTGACGCAGCCAACTGCCGGTGCCCCTCAACCCCCGTGTACGTCCGCACGTCCGGAAGCGACAGCTTTTCACGGATCGCCGCAAACTGGCTTTCGATCGGGTCCGCCAAGGCCACAATCCGCGCTCCCGCGAATTCCTGGAAGAACGCGCCCACATACGCGCCGCGCCCGCCACACCCCACAATCCCGATCTCCAGGGCGGAGTTTGCCTGCGTCCCAAAAGCTACCGCGGGCTTCACCAGGAGCAACCCCACAAATGCGCGCCGATTCTCGTGGATACTCATGTCTTGCACAACTAGCAATCCGAGGTCCACCAATATCCCGCGCGCGCGGGGCTTTTCGACCCATCCCACTGGGGCATCTCACCCGATCCGCCCCGTTTGGTCCCGTTTCCCTGCGGCACGTCACGTGCTCCGGCTTTTGCAATGAGCGACGCTAACACCCTTCACGAAGCCATCCTCAACGGCAATGCCAAGGCCGCCGTCGAGGCCACACGCCAACTTCTGGCCGCCAATGCCGACCCGCTCGCCCTCGTCACCCAGGCCATGATTCCCGCTATGGACGAAGTGGGCCGCCGCTTCGAGTGCGAAGAGTATTTTGTCCCGGAACTTCTGCTCTCCGCCCGCGCCATGAAGGGTGCGCTCGAACTCATCCGTCCCCTCCTGGTCGCCGGCGGAGTCGAGCCCGTGGGCCGCGTCGTCATCGGAACCGTCAAGGGGGACCTCCATGACATCGGCAAGAACCTGGTTGCGTCGATGCTCGAAGGCGGAGGCTTCGAAGTCGTCGATCTCGGCGCCGATGTCGCTCCCGAGCGGTTCATCGAGGCAGTGCGCGCGCACAAGGCCGATGTCGTCTGCCTTTCGGCCTTATTGACCGTCACCATGCCTTCGATGCGCAAGACGATTGAGGCATTCAACGAGGCGGGTCTCCGGAGCCAGGTCAAGATCCTCATTGGCGGCGCGCCCGTGACGCCCAAGTTCGCCGAAGAGATCGGCGCCGACGGCTACGGCGACAACGCGCGCTCGGCCGTCGAACTCGCCCGCCAGATGGTGGCCCAGCCGGGCAAAGCCGCATGACCTTTGCCGAATTGCTCTCGCCCAATCCCGTACTGTCGGACGGCGCGTGGGGTACTGAGTTCCTGCGCCAGGGCCTCGATATCGCCGAGCCCGGTGATTCCTGGAATCTGCGCTTTCCGGATCGGGTGGCCACCGTTGCACGGTCTTATGTCGATGCCGGCAGCCGCGTCATCCTCACCAACACGTTCCGCGCCAACCGGATCACCCTCACCGCCGCCGGCTGGGCCAACGAAATCGCCGCCATTAACCAGGCCGGAGTCGCGATCTCGCGGCAGGCCGCCGGACCCCATGCCGCCGTCTTCGCTTCCCTCGGGCCCACCGGGAAGATGCTCGCCGCCGGGGAGGTGACGGAGGCGCAACTGGCCGATGTTTTCGGCGAGCAGGTGGAAGCCCTCGCCAAAGGCAAGCCCGACGCCATTCTTATCGAGACCTTGAGCGATCTGGACGAGGCCCGCATCGCCCTCCAGGCCGCACGCGCCACCGGCCTGCCGGTGGTCGCTTCCTTTGTCTTCGACTCCGGCCGGAACCGCGACCGTACGCTCACTGGCGTGACTCCGGAGCAAGCCGCCGCCGCGATGGAAGAGGCGGGTGCGGCCGTGATGGGTGCAAACTGCGGTAACGGCATCGACGCTTTTATTCCCCTGGCACGCCGGATGGCCGCCGCGACCCGGTTACCCATCTGGATCAAGCCCAATGCCGGAATGCCCGAAATCGTCGATGGCGAGGCCGTCTATCACATCGCTCCTGATGATTTCGCCCGCCATCTGCCCGCGCTGGTGCAGGCCGGCGCTCAGTTTGTCGGCGGCTGCTGTGGCACCAACCCGTCGTTTATCCGCGCCCTGGCGCGCCAACTGGACGCCTTGCAATGCGCCTCAAGCTAATCGCCTGCGAAGTGCTGCTTCGCGAGCTCTGCCACGCCATCGCCCGCTCGCCCCACCAGGTGGACTTCGAGTTTCTGCCCAAGGGGCTGCACGACCTCGGGGGCTCGCCGATGGCCGCCCGCATCCAGCAACAGATTGACGCCGTCGACCCCACCCGCCACGACGCCATCGCTCTCGGCTACGCTCTCTGCGGTAATGGACTTCACGGGATCCAGGCCCGGACTCTCCCCCTGATCCTGCCGCGCGCCCACGATTGCATCGCCCTGCTCATGGGCTCCCGCGAACGGTATCAGCAATACTTCGACGCCAACCCGGGCGTCTACTTCCGCTCCACGGGATGGCTGGAACGTGGCCAGTCGCTGGAGCAGGTGAATCCGCTCTCCCAGTCGTTGGAATTCCTCATTGAAAAATACGGCGAAGACAACGGTCGCTACCTTTACGAGGAGTTCCATTCCTACCGCCGTTCCTACCGCCGGCTTACCTTTATCGAGACCGGACTCGAAGCCACGTCCGCCTTTGAAGACCAGGCTCGGCGGGAAGCGACCGAAAAGTCGTGGGAGTTCTCGAAACTCACCGGCTCACTGGCTTGGTTTGAAGCGCTGCTGTCCGGCGTCTGGGATCCGGATTTGTTCCTCACTGTCCCTCCCGGCGCGCAAACCCGCGCTTCGTTTACCGAACAGGTCGTGACCCTTCTATGACCGGACGCGAACGAATCCTTGCCCTGATTGCGGGCCAGCCTGTCGACCACCTCCCGCTGATGCCCATCACCATGATGTTCGCCACCAGCCGGCTCGGGATCCCCTATCGGAAGTACGTCACCGACTACCGCACCCTCGCCGAGGTCCAACTGCGCACGGCCGAAGAGTTCCACTTCGACCATGTCTCCGTGATCAGCGACCCGGCCCGCGAAGCCACTGACCTCGGCGGCGCCATCGAATGGTTTGAAGACCAGCCCCCCGCCGTCAACGAAAGCCACGCAATCTTGGCCGAAAAGGCCAGGTTAGCGAACCTCCCCTTCCCTGACCCAACCGTCGGCCGCATGGGCGACCGCGTTTCGGGCGTGGCCGCATTGGCCCGCGGCGCCGCCGGCCAACTCGCTGTCGAGGGTTGGGTCGAGGGTCCCTGCGCCATGGCCGCCGACCTGCGGGGCGTCAATACCCTGATGCTCGACTTCTACGACGACCCTGACTTCGTCCGCGACCTTTTCGAGTTCTGCGTCGAAATGGAGCTTCGATTCGCGCGCGCCCAGTTGCAGGCAGGGGCGGACTTTATCGGCGTCGGAGATGCCGCCGCCTCTCTCATCGGACCCAGGTTCTATCATGAGTTCGTCCTGCCGTACGAAATCAGACTTGTTGAAGGTATCCACCGGATGAACGGGCGCGTCCGCCTGCACATCTGCGGCAGCACATCCAAGCTGGTCGCCGGCATGGCCCAAACCCGCTCCGAGATCGTCGACCTCGACTTCCTCACGCCACTCGACGTCGCCCGCGCCGCGATGCCCCCGCCCCAGGTTCTGCTGGGCAACATCGACCCTGTCCGTGTCCTTCGCGACGGTTCACCCCAGTCCATCACCGAAGCCTTGGCCCTCTGCCACCGCCAGGCCGGCGATCCCTGGATCGTCGGCGCCGGCTGCGAAGTCCCTCCCGGCACGCCCGACGACAACCTCCGCGCTCTCACCGCTTACGCCGGCACGCATTAAGAGAAATTCCCGTTGTTTGAATTCGCCTCGTTACGACATACTGGGCGTCATGTCCTCTCAACTCTTCTCTGACGCCAAAGTCAAAGTGGAATACACCGCCAAATTCGCTCTTACCGAAGACTCCACGGTAAAGAAATACGGCGCCAAAGCCACCACCATAATCAACGCCATCAAGAAAGACGCCCTCTGGTCGTTCGACGGCGAAGTGGACAAGAAAAAGAAGCAGCTCACGCGCATCAAGAGTATCAATTACCCAAAGGCGCACAATGGCCACCAGGCCACGGAGGGCTGGTGCTGGCAGTTGGATTCCGACACCATGGGAACCAGCAGCCAGGATCGCCTCGTGCTCGCCTGCAAACCCGGCGACGTCGGCATCTCCCAGAAGGAGTCGGGCACCACCAAAGTCGGAACCGAGATGTACACCCTCGTTAAGGCCGACATCACGCTGAAGGGAAGTTTCAGGACCATCTCCAAGTCCCATCAATGACGACAGGCCGCTCCCGCGGCGGTGTAGCGCTTTTAATCATTTCTTCGCCTCCTCTGATTGGTATTCATTCCATATACTGAATGCATTCAATTCAGAGGAGGTGTTGTCTTGTCCACCCGATTCTCTCTCGCTGCCCTGGCCCTGGTGCTCTCCGCGCCCCTTTCCGCGCAACTGGCTCTCTCGAGCCTGCGCGGCACCGTTACCGACCCCGCGGGCGCGTCCGTCCCGGCGGCCCAGGTTGTCGTGACCAATGTGAACACGAACGCCACCCGAACTGTCACCACTAACGACAATGGCGACTACGAATTTCCCGACCTTGTGCGTGGCACCTACAAGCTCACCATCACGGCCCAGGGCTTCAAGCAGTTTGTCGCGGACCTGATCCTCGACACCAACCAGATTCGCCGCGTCAACGCAGCGCTCGAAATCGGCCAGGTCGGCACCCAGGTGACCGTCGAAGCCGGCGCAGC
>JAEUQD010000249.1 GCA_016789925.1 Bryobacterales bacterium
GACTGTCGACGGCGAAACCGCACTCGACCACGCACGCAGCCTCGGCTCGGAGCAAGCGGCGCGCCTGATCGAAGAAGAGCTTCAGCGCCGTTCGTAAAGGTAGATGCAGTCTTCCAGGCGGGACTGTCCGCCGTCGTTTACGGCAAACCGTCGCGGCGAAAGCTTGCCCTGGCGGGTCTGGCCGTTCCAGAGCGATCCTCCGGCATACACGCCATCTTTGCGCAGCGCGTAGAAATTGATGTCGAATTTCGTGAGGCGCGACTTGTCGCGGTTGTAATTGCGCGAAACGCGTTTGAGGCAGTCGAGCACGGCGTCCTTAGGGGCCATGCCGTGGCGCATGTTCTCGACAATGGTGTGGGCTCCGGCCACGCGGATGTTTTCCTCACCGCGTCCGGTGGACCCGGCCGCGCCGACGTCCTGATCGACATACAAACCAGCGCCGATGATCGGCGAATCCCCGACACGCCCGGGGATCTTCCAAGACAGGCCGCTGGTTGTCGTCACGCCCGACATCTCGCCTTTCACGTTCAAGGCGAGGCAATTGATGGTTCCGGTAACCGGGTGCATCGCGCGATCCCAGGCATAGGCCAGCAACTCCGGCGAAGCTTCGGGGAACAGCCGCTGTAACCAGGCTGTGGGTTTGCCGGGGGCGTCCAAACCATCGCTCCAGTTGCTGTGTCCGCGCGCATCCCGCAACGAAGCTTTCCAAACCAGCCACGCCAGGCGCGATTTTTCGGTCAGCAGGTTCTCTTCCTTATAGCCGAAGGCCTTGGCGAACCGAAGCGCATTGTCGCCGGCCATCATCACGTGGTCGGTTTGCTCCATGATGGTTTTCGCCACTTTGGAGGGGTACTTGATGTTCCGCAGCGAGGCGACCGAGCCGGCGCGGCGTGTGGGGCCGTGCATGACACAGGCATCCAGTTCGACCACGCCCTCTTCGTTGGGCAACCCGCCGTAACCGACGGAATCGTCGTCCGGGTCCTCTTCCTGGATGTTGACGCCGGCGATCACGGCATCGAGCGTGTCGCCGCCGCTTCTGAGAATCTCCATCGCCTTGGCGCACGGCCGGAGGCCATTGGAAGAAGCAATCACAATGCTCCGGGCCGCGCCGCTCTGGGCCGCCAGTGCAGCTCCGGCCGAGCCAGCCAACCACTGCCGCCGATTCACCATTGCTCGATTATGGCGCAGAACGGCGAAACGATTCTCCCCGGCGAATCACAAGTCTTATAAAATCAGCATATGAAGTTCGCGGTGGCTGGGCTGGTTGTCTGTTTGCTAGCGGGACTGCCCGCGGCGGCCCAGAAAGGCAAGACCAAGAAAGGCGCGCCCGAGGTCCAAATTGTCAGCCTAAAGGTGCAGCGGGACGGAGGGACGGTGGCCTTGGAAGGCAGGGTGAAGAACGTCTCGGAGAAGCCGCTGCGGGGGCTAGTAATCTTCTTCGAGTTTCTCCAGTTCGATGGGCGCATGATCAGCCGGATGACGACCCAGGTCAGCGAGGACGTCATGGGCCCGGGCGAAGAAGGGGAATTCACGACCCAAACACCCGACCAGGTGCGCGCAGTTCACGTCCGGCTTGACGCCGAGGATACGCAGGGGCGCTACTTAAAAGTGGACAAGCCGGGTCCCCACGTCATCGACTGACGTTCCTGAACGGCAGAGGGGGAGGAAACGGGTGCGCCGACGAAATTTTCTATGGCTGGCGGGCGGTGGCATTGCGTCCGCGCAGAGCCGCGGATGGGAATTGTACTTTGCGCGGGTTTGGGAGCGCGTCGAGGTTCGGCTGGATGGACCGCGGGGGCCGCTGATTCGTATCGAGGGCCCTCCGTGCGGCGGGGCCACGTGGTGCGCGGCGGCGGGGCAGGGAGGCATTTCGCTGGACCGCTGGGTGGGCGACGCGCGGGTGGTTCGCCTGTATGCGCGTGTGGTTGCCAGCCGGGGGCCGTCGCAATGTAACGTCGAGGTTCGCTACCGCGGCCGGGTCTACCTGCGCTGGTCGTTCAGCAACGAGGAATTTCGCGAAATCGTCCGGTAAGGAGGCAGCGTTATGACGCGTCGCGCTCTCGCGGCCCTCTTGGGCGGGCCATTGTTTGCCTGGCACGTAGGCTGGTCGATTGTTCTCGAAGAAGTGCACGACCGGGTGGAGATCCGTATCGATGGGCCAACCGGCAAACTACTCCGCTGGAAAGGCAGGGGCTCGGACAAGGTGTCGTGGACCAGAGCCAACTGTGAGCAATTCCCGAATGAACAGCGCCCGCTCGACGCCTGGGTCGCCAAAGACGCGCCCCGCATCACATTGTGGGCCCGTGTGTCGAAGGAGTCCGGGGGCGGGCGCTGCAAGCTGAAGGTCCTGCGCGACGATCAGGTGAAGGTCCGGTGGGAGTTCGACAAGGTAAAGACCGGCGAAATCGAAGCCTGATTCAAGACCATTATTCGGGGCATGCCTTTTCGTGGCCAACGCCAGCGCCTACCCAACGCTCCCATTCCTGTTCGGAGAGCGGACGCCCGCGGGTTTTTTCGCAAACGAGTGCCGCCAGAGCCTCGGTGGAACTCCACAGCAGCGTTCGCTCATTACCGGTCGAAAGCAGTAAACCCTGGGCGCCAGCGGTATGGCGGCGGAAGGCCATGGCCCGGATGTAGCTGCCGTGTCCGCGCAGAACAATGGGCAACTGGGCCGGCTTGCGGGCGTTCCAGAGCAACATCGTATCCTCGACCGCAACGGCGATCTGATCGCCCGCCGCGCTCAAAGCCACGCCTTGGATCCGCTGATTGGGTTCGAGGCCCGGCATGTCCTTAGGTTCGCCCTTGCTGGTCACAACCGATACGCGCCGCTCGGTGGCGGCCGCCAGCAGTGAACCGTCGCCGGAATAGGCCAGCGCCTTCACCGGCCCTTCGAAGGTCCAGGGAATGCGTTCCTCGCCGTTCTCCCGAACCTGAACCTTGCCATCTTCGCCGCTCCAGGCGACAGCGCGTCCATCCGGACGCAACGCAAGGGTGGCTACGCCGGTTGCGCGGATGCTCTGCTGGCGCTTGTTGTTCACGGTGTCCCATATCTCGATGTCGCCGCCGCGGCCGACGAAGGCGACCAGGCGGCCGGCGGAATCCAGCGCCACGGGGGACGGCTGCATCGACGTTTCCTTTTCAAACGCGGGTTGCAGGGGGTCGGCGCTGTTCCACACACGCACCCTGGCGTCGAGAGAGGTTGTGGCCAGGCGCTCCCGCCGGTCGCAAACCGCGACGCTATAGATCGGCTGCGGATGCGCCGCGGTCAGCCACACGCGCTTCCAGGGGTTGGTCTGATAGAGGCTGACCGTATTGGCCTCGACCAGGGCCAGCCACTCGCCGCCGGGGTTGAACGAGGCCGCATAGTCCGAGCCCGCCTCGGACAACTGGCTCGGCTCCGACCGCGGCAGCCATTCGCGGAGGCTGAACGAGGAACTCCCGGAATAGAGGCGATTCTCTTTGTCGAAAGCCGTAAACAGCACGGGTTCGTCGGCGCCGCGCAACACGACGGGGGCCGCACCGGGTTCCTGACCCGACCAGACCAATACCGTTCCGTCGACATCCCCAACCACCACCTGCTTCCCATCGCGCCTCACGCTCAAACTCGTCGCCAGCCCGCTGAGCCGCGCGAGCGGCCGCGGGTCGCCGCGAAACACGGCGGGCGGACCCACGTAGGACAAGGCGCTGACCGTCCGTCCCGCGATGGCCACCAGTTCGCTGTTCCCACTGAAGAGCAGCGATGCGACCAATCCCGTCAGTTGCGTCCGGGCCAACGTAAGGGCTCCGTCCGGGTATGTCCACAGCGCCAGCGTGCCCTCCGACAGGCCGGCAGCCAACAGGTCGCCGGTTGGGTCAAAAGCCAGTGCGGTCACTTTCGCGGCCGGGTTCTCGACGGTCGGCAGCAGAAGGGGCGTGCTCGATGCGTGCGCCGTGCTCCAGTAACGCACCTTGGTATCCTCCTGGCAGGCCGCGAACCCTTTCGGGGAAACCGCCAGACAGGTGACTGCATCGGGCAACCCGCTTACGCGGCGTGGCCGTTGGTCCGGCGCCTTCGTGTTCCAAAGAAACACCTCGCCGCGGTCGGTCCCCGCACCCAGCCAGGCGCAACTGGAATCAAACGCCAGCGACCGGATGGAACCCAGTTCCGATGAGCGCAGCAGGCTATCGCCCTTGCGCTCCGTGAACGCCAGCACTTCCACGCGGCCGCCCGACGCTTCCGCCAGCAGCCTCTGCCCGGGGCAGTAGGCCAGCACCTCCGCGCGCGAGTGTTCGTGCAGCACGCGTCCGAAGTAAGGCAGTGTCAGCACAGAGCGCAGCGCGGCATCCACTTCGTGAATCGCGGTGGACCCGGACTGGTTATCCTTGAAATACGCCTGACGCGCCAGCAGCGCCGACATCTCGTAGTTGTTGAGCCCGCGCAAGCGCTCCGACACGCTGGTCAACAGCCGCACTTCGGCGACGCGCTGGCTGTGCCGGGATTGCACCGAGAAGTAGATGGCCGCGAACAACGAGAAGGCCAATCCGGCGGCGAGGGCCGTCAGCAGGCGGTTCTTCAGCGTCAGCTTCGCCGCCGCCCGATCCCGGGCGCGTTCGGCCTCTTGCGCCGCCTCGACGCTCAGTTGGACATAGCGCTGCTCCAGCGCCGTCAAGTCCTGACTGTCCAACTGTTGCGCTTCGGTCAAGTCGCGCCCGCGCAGCAGCGCTTCGTGCTCTTCGCCCAGTTGCTCCCAACGCGCCGCGCGCTCGGTGAGCCACCGCTGGCGTTCAATCTTCCGCCGCTCGTCCTCCAGCCAGTTCACCAGGCGGGGCCAGTTGCGCACGAGCGCCTCGTGAGCCACCTCCACCTGGTCGTCGGCGGGTGTTTCGCCGGGCGACACCTTGAGCAACCGGGCCTCGATCAGCCTGTCGAGAACGCGCTTCACCCGGTCGGAGGCCTCAATTTCCCCCAGCCGGGCCCGGGTGATGCGTCCGCTCGTAATTTCATACCCCGGGCCGGGCCGCACCAGGCGTAGCAGAATCCGCTTCACCGTCTGCTGGTCTTCGGGCAGCAACTCGCTATAGAACCGGTCCGCGCATACGCCCAGCGCATTGCGCGCTCCGCCCAAGCCGCGATAGTTGGCCCAAGTGATCCGGTTGCGGTCCCGGCGTTCCCACAACTCCAGCAGCGTAAACTGAAGCAGCGGCAATCCGGCCGGCTCGCCCAGGATCTGCGAGAGCAGTTCGTCCACCAATCCGTCTTCGAACTTGAGACCAATGAGCGCCGCCGGCTTTTCGATCGCTTCGCGCAGTTCGGCGGCGTTCAACGGCGGTACGCGAATGGCGTCCTCGAAATAGGGCGACAGCGAGGGGATACGCAGCAGTTGACCTTCGAAGTCGCTGCGCATCGTGATAATCACGGTGTGGCGCACGCCTCCCCCGGTGGCGATGCGTCGCAGGCACTCGAAGAACGCCTGGCGAGCCGGACCCTCGGGCGTCAGCGTGAACGCTTCCTCGAACTGGTCGACACACACCAGCGTCTGGCGTGAGGGCAGCAACTCATCCACAGCCGACGGGTCGCTCTCCAGTTTCGCCGCCGCCGCCGCGGTCCAACCGGAAGGCGCACCGGCCGGACGGAGCGCGCGGCAGAGATTTTGCAAAGGCTGCGCCCCCGGTCCCACGGCCGGCGCCCCATTCCAAACTTCCTTGCCGGCGCGCAGTTTGGGAACCACGCCCGCGCGCACCAGCGACGACTTTCCGCTGCCCGATGCGCCCAGCACAAAAAGCAACCGCGTTGTCTGCAAGCACTCGAGCACATCGTTGGACAGGCGCTCGCGCCCGAAGAAGACCGTCGCCTTGCCTTCCTGGAACGAAGCCAACCCCACGTAGGGACACTGCGCGTCGTCCAACTCGGGCGCGAAGCTGGGGTCAAACTCAGCCAGCAGGACGTCGCCGGCGTCGCGATGTTCGCGGAACAGCGCGGTGGTCCAATAGTCGAGAATCGACTGCGCGGCCCAGCGGTCGTCTTCCTCCGACAGCAGAGCGCCGGTCGAACACCCTTTCCGGACAAACTCTTCGACCTCGTCGAGGAGCGCAGCCCGCCCGTCCGCATCGCGCCAGCGGCGCATCAGCTCCGCGTGGGCGGCACGTAACGATTCGAGAGAAGGGAAGGGTTCCGGCACGGCTTACTCCATCAGACTCAGAACGGAATTCAGTGGACCCCCGATGGCCCGCAACTCGTCGCATTGCCGCTTGAGCTGCGTGTCGACCCGGTAGAACCGGTCGGCGGCGGCGCGCCTCACGAGCTGGAAAAAGCGCTTTGCGCGAGCGGGATCCGACGCCGCCAGGGCCGCATCCAGCTTGCGGGCGGTGTCGGCGAGGTTGTTTGCCCAAGCCTCGTCCACACCAGTCCACAGCGGTTCCATGTTCGCTTTGATCGCGGGCCAGGCATCGGCCAGTTGATCGGGGTTGGAATCGATCAGACGCATATCGTCATCCACGCGCTGCCAGGTATCGTGATTCTCCGTCAGCCGCTGCAGGGCATCCTCCAATGTTCGCAGCGCCTGGAGACCCTCTTCAAACTGCCGCGTCTGCTCTGTCTCGACACGCACCGACGACAGCCGGGTATGAATGGCCGTCAGCCGGCCCAAAAGCTCACCCAGCCGAAGAGAGCGGGCGGTGTCGTTCAACTTCGTATTGATTCGCGACGGCTGCCGCGCGAGCAGGCGTCCCAGGTTCCTGACGGCCGAGTTGAGCCTGGCGGCATCCCCGGCTTCCAGCGCCTCGCTAAAGGCTTTGTCGATCCGGTCGAGGTCGTCGGCTGTCCGGCGGGCTTCGCCGGCGGCCTCGGTGAGCCGTCCGCCAATGGTGCGCAACTCGGTGGTGATGGCCCACAGCTCCGCGCCGTAGCTGGCGAGGGTGTCGCGGGCGATGTCGTCCTCGGGGAACTTGCGCAACTCGGGGGCGATCCCGTCGTAGCAACAGCGCTGTAACTGGTGCAACTGGTCGTGGATGTCCTTATAGTCGCCCAGCAGCGCGATCCGCTCGCGGCAATCTTCGAAATCGGACCGGAACGTCACCACGGCGTCGCGCACCCGCGGTTCTTTCATCAGGTCGCGCAACGCCTCGAACCCAAGCCGGACCGACTCAGTGGCCTCGGTGGTGGTCCCGGCGATCGCAGCCTCGCTCCGTGATTTGCCGCTCAGGGTCAAGGCGGCCAGCCGCTCGTTGCCTGGATTGAACTCGCGCGCCGCCGTCACCAGGTCCGCGAGAAAGCCTTCTCGCCGCGCGGCATCGGCCAGCTCGAACACAACCTGCCGCAGGTTCCCCTTGGCGGCGTATGTGTACAGGTCCCGGCCCAGCTTGAGCTTGACCATGCGCTCGAGCGTGTCGATGGTGAAGGCGTCGCAGAACGCTTCGTTGATCAACTCCTCATCGGATTGTTGACGCGGCGCCACGAAGCTACTATACCGCTGCTTCGGGAATGGCCCGGTTATTTTGTCCGTATTGGCCGGTTTGCGGCGCCCGTTTCAATCCCTTTCGGTAGGATTAGGTACTAGCATATGAGAGTGACAAACATCTTCCGCGTCGCGGCCTTCCTCGGCCTCGCTTCCTGCCTGCCGGCGCTCGACTATGAGATTGTCTCGGTCAAGAAGATCTGGGACCAGGGCGACCACAACGCCTTCACGGATATCGTTCGCTTCAATAACCGGTGGTATTGCACTTTCCGCGAGGCCGACGACCACGTAGGTGGCGACGGGCGGATCCGGGTACTCGTTTCCCAGGACGGCGAGAAGTGGGAGTCGTCCGCGGTACTCACCGAAGCGGGAATCGACCTGCGGGATCCCAAGTTGTCGATCACGCCGAACAATCGGCTGATGCTTGTCATGGGCGGTTCCGTGTATCAG
>JAEUQD010000287.1 GCA_016789925.1 Bryobacterales bacterium
GGCTCCTGCGCCACCACCATCGCTTTGCGCGCCCGCACCGGCTCCCTCGCCACAGCGCCCAGCGCTATCACCAGTAACAGCGAACACAGTCTTTTCATGGCTAAAGCTGAAGGAGTGAAGAACTCCCTCAGTGTAGCGCAAGGGCTCGCACCACCTTACCCAATTCGTGGGGCAAAGCACACACCGCTGCTAGCTGTGCTCGTCGCAACTTATGAGGATATAAACACCTGAAATTTGGCGATCCACGTGCTCGTGGTGCTAGTGAAGAGCGTACCCGCTCTAATTGCGCCAGGAGGCATCCACCGATGAACTGGCAGGATAGCTATCGTGCCAAACTAACCAACCCGGCTGACGCGCTGGAAGAGATCCGATCCGGACAACGAGTCTGGATCCACGCCGGCTGCGCCACGCCTTCCACTCTCGTCTCCCAATTTCAGAAAAGAGCGCAGCACCTCAACGACGTTGAGTTAATGCACATGCTCACCATGGGCGACGCCTGGTATATCCGCCCTGAATTCGAGGGGCATTTCCGCGCCAACGCCCTGTTTATCGGGGCGAACGTCCGGGGCGCGATCGCCGAAGGACGGGCGGACTACACGCCCATCTTCCTCTCTGAGATCGAGGGGCTGTTCCTTTCCGGCGAGCGTCCGGTCGACGTGGTGCTCTGCCAGGTATCCCCGCCCGACGACCACGGTTACATGTCGCTCGGCGTTTCCATCGACTGCACGCTCACCGCGGCCCGCAACGCCCGCGTCGTGATCGCCGAGGTGAACGACCAAATGCCGCGCGCCCTGGGCGATGCGTTTCTCCACGTAAGCGAGATCACGCACCTCATCGAGACCTCGCACCCGCTGCACGAACTCGCCCCCGAACCTTATACCGACATCCAAAGCCGGATTGCCGCCCACGTGGCCGCGTTGATTCCCGACGGAGCCACCCTCCAGTTGGGCATCGGTGGTGTGCCCGACGCCGTGCTCCACGCGCTTGTTGACCGTCGCGACCTCGGGATTCACACCGAGATGGTTTCCGACGGCGTCATCGACCTCATCGAGCGCGGCATTATCAACGGACGCCGCAAATCCATCCACCCCGGCAAAGTGGTCGCCAGCTTCGTGATCGGCACCAAAACCCTGTTCGACTACCTGCACAACAACCCCTTCTTCGAGTTCCACCCTGTCCGCTACACCAACGACCCGTTCGTCATCGCGCAGAACATCCAAATGGTCGCCATCAACTCGGCCTTACAGGTGGATATCACGGGCCAGGTTTGCGCCGACTCGATCGGTCCCCGGCCGTATTCCGGCTTCGGAGGGCAGGTCGATTTCATGCGCGGCGCGGCCCGGTCGAAGGGCGGCAAACCGATCATCGCCCTGCCGGCGACCGCGAAGAATGGAACGATCTCGCGCATCGTTGCGACCTTAGACCCCGGAGCCGGAGTGGTCACCTCCCGTGCCGACGTGCATTATGTTGTGACCGAATTCGGCGTCGCATATTTGCATGGCAAGACGCTCCGCCAGCGTGCCGAAGCTTTGATCGCGATTGCCGACCCGCAGTTCCGCGATGAGTTGTGGGATTACGCCGAGCGCGTACATTTTGTCGAGCCGCGCCTGGCTCTTGTTTGATTTCGGAGGCTTTCAATGGATCGTGGTTACGTCGTTTTCAATAGTGAGGAATGCAAGGGCTGCGGCCTCTGTGTCGAATCCTGCCCGCCTAAAGTCCTGCACCTGTCGCCAGGACTGAACCGCTACGGCTACCACCCGGCCCAATACGACGGGCACGGCTGCACCGGCTGTGGCATCTGTTATTTCGCCTGTCCGGAACCCGGCGGAATTTCTGTCTTCCGGCTTCCCCGCGCCAGCAAGGCCGCCTGAAGGAGAAACGAAGCCATGGCAAGACAACTTCTCAAAGGGAACGAAGCGATCGTCAAAAGCGCTGTCCTTTCCGGCTGCCGCGCATTCTACGGATACCCCATCACGCCGGCCAACGAAATCGCCGAAGCCGCCGCGTACTACCTGCCCCAGGTCGGCGGCACTTTTGTCCAGGCCGAAAGCGAGGTAGCGGCCATCAATATGGTGTATGGCGCAGCCTCGGCGGGCGTCCGCGTGATGACGGCGTCT
>JAEUQD010000292.1 GCA_016789925.1 Bryobacterales bacterium
CGCTGGTCCGGACTCGTCTTCATGGGGATCGAGAGCTTGGCCACGGGGATGGCGGTCTCGCTGCGGCGGTCGTAGAGGGCGAGCGAGGGGCGGAAGGTCTCCGGCGGCGATTTCTTGGTGAGAGGCGCCCCGGCATGGTGCATGGAGTGGCACGTCAGGCACGGGATGGACGGGCTCTGCGCGAGGTCGCCGCGGATCAACTTCCACGGCCCTTTCGTGGAGATGGGGGTCACCAGGTCGCCGATCGCGCCATCGAAATGCATGCCGTGACACCGCAGGCAATCGTCCATTAGGCGGCGCTTTTCGTTATGCGGTTTGTCGATGAAGATGCGTTCGTAGTTGGCGGCGTGCGGTCCCGCCTGCCACTGAGCGAATTCCTGGCGATGGCATTCGCGGCACCGGTCCACCATCGCGAGCACGTCGGCGTGGCGGAGTTTCGGCCGGTCGGGCGTGCGGCCCACAAGGTGCGTCGCAACCCGGCGCAGGTTCGTCGACGTGGAACTCTCGTGGCAGGAAACGCAGTTCACCTGCCGGTGCGCCGAATGCTGCCAGGTGTCGTACTGGAGTCGGATCTCATGGCAACTGGCGCAGCCACGGCCCCACGACGACCGATAGTAAAGGTCAGCCGCGGGCACGGTCAGCAGACCAAGCAACGGAATCGCGGCCACCGCGGCAAAGCGCTTCATGACTGCAACCGCGTGCCTTTCCACTCGCGGGTCATATAGGCGGAGGCATGGTAAGCGAAGGCCATGATGGTGAGCACGGGGTTAAAGCCTCCGTTGGTGACGTGGACGCTGCCGTCAACGACGAAGACATTGCTGGTTTCGTGAACCTGCCCGTAGCGGTTCACCACCGACGTCTTCGGGTCGTTCCCCATCCGGCACGTCCCCGCCTGGTGCTGCCCTCCCGACAAGCCGCGGCCGGGAAGCTTGGGCCATGTTTGGACCGCTCCGGCTTCGCGCAGCCACCCCGCCGCCTTCTCGCACATCGCTGTGGCGATCTCGACAGTGTGTGGATGCTTGCCGCCGGAGAACCGCGCCACCGGAATGCCGAACTTGTCGGTGACTTTCGGGTCGAGTTGCACGCGAGCGTCGAACATCGGAATTTCCTGCGTCGGTCCCTGGACGGCGATCGTGTGTGTGTAGAACCGGCGCATCGCGTCTTTGTGGCCCTTGCCCCAGCGCGGCGTGCCCGGCGGCAGGAAATTGAAGAACTGTACAGGCAGGCGGATGAACTCGTTGCAGAGCATCGCGCCCCCCATCAACCCCGGATTGCCGTGGTTGTAATCCGAGATCGCAATGCCGGCGCCCGGACCCAGATCGTCGTAGACGTTCTCCGGGAAGTAGCCGATCGCCCCCGAGTAAGTGTGACCCTGGAGATTCCGGCCCACCCAGTCGTAGCGGTTGCCCAAACCGTTGGGATGAAGACGGTGCTTCGAGTTGAGCAGCAGGCGCGCCGACTCGATGGCGCACGCCGCGACGACCACGGCACTCGCCGGCTGGTGTTGCAGCCTACCGGAGGCATCGAAGTAGTCCACACCAGTAGCTTGGCCGCGGTCGTCGAGCGTGATCTGACGGGCCGTGCAACCCGTCCGTAGGTCGCACAGGCCCGTCGACAGAGCGGTGGGAATGACAGTGTTCTGGGTGCCGTTCTTGGCGTCCACTTCGCAGGTGAAGCCGACGCACCAGCGGCAGCGCATACATCCCGCTCGCCCGTTGTAGGGCACGCTGTTGCGCAGCATCGGTATGTCGAACGGGTGCAGTTTGAGCCGCTTCGCCGCCGCTTGCAGAATCTCGTACTCGCGCGTCGGTGGCAGCGGCTTCATCGGCAAGGGGCGCCGGCGCGGACCTTTGTGCGGATTGCCCGAATCGTCCCCGGAGACCCCGATCTCCCATTCCGCCTTCTCGTAGAACGGCTCCAGGTCGTCGTAGGTCAGCGGCCAGTCTTCGAGCGTCGAGTTCACCGGAACGCCATAGGTGGAGCGCATCCGGAAGTCCTTGGGGTGGAAGCGCCAGGCCATCGCGCCGTAGGTCAGCGTCCCCCCGCCGACACAAGCGGCGTTGTTGTTGTAACCCGGCTGCGAGGGCAGGATGATCCGTTCCTTCCCGTCGGGATCCACCATCACGCGCGGATTCCCCTCGTCGTCGGGACCGGTCCCGTTACCGAGAACCGTCGTCCGCTGGTTGCGAAGATCGTCTTTCCGGCAGTCGGCCGGAGTGTACCAGCGGCCCCGCTCGAGCAGGACAACACGCAGGCCATGGGCAGCCAGCTCTTTGGCGGCGATCCCCCCCGCGGCGCCGGCTCCGATTACGACGACGTCTACTTTGGGGAGGGGCATAACTGGTTTGCTTTCCTATTCGGGGCTGCGCGGGCGATTGGGGCTCGTAGACGGAGGCGGTGACAGCTTCTGGCGCTCGGCGGGCTTCACGCTCTTCGGCTGCGGCGCCTGCGAGTTCGACGCGCACTTGCGGCATTCGCGGCAGGGGACGGTCCCGCAGATCGGGAAGCGGCGGGGACGGTTGGGGGTCATGCGCGGCCCCTGGAAGGAGAAACCGGAACACCGAGCATTTGCCATGCGACAAAGTCCTTGTTGGCGCCGTACCGGGGACTTGCGTAATAACCCTGCAAGGTATGGGTGACCACCAGCGTAAAGAAGGGGGATTTGCCCCGGTCGAGCTCTTCGGCGAGCCCCTGCTGGCGGTCCGCCGGGAGGCTCGAGAAATCGCCGCCCGCAAGTTGATCCAGTTCCCGGATGCCCTGACGGTAGGCGGCGCGGTGCGGGAGGAAGTGCCGGGCGAGTTGCCGGTCGATAAAACGAACCACGCCCGACTGCGAAGCCGACGGGAAATCGTCTTTAGGAACAATCAGATCGCAGAGCGCGGCAAGAGTCCGGGCCTCGGCGAGAGAGAGTGAGCGATACGGCGAGGCGGGTGTACACGCCGTCGTGAGAGTGGCTGCCGCAAGAAAGGCCCGGCGGTGCATAGAATCGCAACAAGCAGGAGCAATTCTCGGGCCATCGTCTACCGGACTCTTATCGTGAGCTTTTCCTGGTCGGTTCGGCCGTCCTGCCCCTTCGCCGAAAGAGTGATCGTGGTGGTCTTGTTCAGGCTCGTGTTAAAGCAGGAACGGTCACCAGGGGTTGCGGGGGCAAGCGGCGGGTCAATCGTCACGGTAGCAGGTGCGGCCAAGCCGTAACAAACCGTAATCTGCTGCCCGGGCGTCACCGACTGCTCGCTGGCCACCAGAAACCGGATGAGGCTCTTGGGCGGAACCGGCGTGGCCACCGCCGCCTGGCTGCGCGGGGCCTTCGGATCGACCGTGATCACCGTGCGCGACTGCGTTTGGCCCCCGGCGCCGTCAGCCGCCAGCACGTATTCGGTCGTGGTCTTCGGCCGCACCTCGATGCAGCGCGACAGCGCGGGTTTGATCTCTTCCACCGCGGGGGTCAGCGTGAGCGTGGTCGCGCCTTCCACACCGTAGCAAAGCAGGGAACGGTCGCCGGGAGGGATCGTGGCCGGCGAAGCGTAGAACTGCATGATCTTGGGCGCTGGTTTCGGGGCGGGCCCGGGTTCCTGCTTCGGGGCGGAACCGCAGGCGCCAAGCAACAGGGCCAGCGGGAGCCAGGCAAGTTTCATCGGTTGATCTTCACCTTTGCGTAGTAAACGGCCGTCGGGCCTTCATGAGAGGAGTAATAACTGATATGGAGCAGGTCGCCGTGATACAGGACTCCGGCGTAGCTCGTATCGCCGCCCGACGGAAGCGTGAGAAACTCTTCGAGCTTGGGCGTCTCCAGGTCGACCCAACACAGCGACGTTCGCTCGCGCCCGTCATAGAGGCGCACAATCGCCACCAGCCGGCCGTCGGGAATCCGGATGAGCGCGGGGCCGCCGATCCGGACGCCCAGGTCCTTCCAATCCCACGTGCGATACGGTGGGCGGCTGGTGCCGACCAGTCCCGTATTGGCCTTGCCGTCCCGCCGCAGCAGCGTAACCGCCTTATCGCCCGGCAGAAACACCGTATCGGACTCATTTGGATAATCGCCTGGCGCAGCCGAAGGGTTCAACACCTGGAAATCCCGGCCGTCGCTCGACAGATAGGTTCGGAAGAACCGGTCGTCGCTGGTTCCGTAGCCCATCCCATAGGCTTTCTTCTCGTGCCAGGTCACCCGCCACATCCACGAATTGGGCTCGCCGATCACTTCCGCCGAAGTCCACTCGCGTCCATCGTAGGAAAACCAGACGAACGTCTTGAACTTCACGTCAAACGGGGGGTGCATTGCCCCGGCCGCCACCAGCATCAGCCGGCCGTGGGGCGTAACGGAAAGTTTCGGGTCCCGCAAATCGGCCACCGGATAGTCCAGCCGCGCCACCGGCTCCCATCGCTGGCTGTCGTAAGAGGCGAGAATCCGGATCGCGCCATCGGGCGAAGCATGACTCGCGCCTTCCCGAAACGCCACGAAAAACCGCTCATGAAACCGGACCAGGCTCGTAAAGGCCGAATGCGGAGCGCGGTCGCCGATGCGGTCGATGCTCACCAGTTCCGCCGGAATGGAAACCTTGCGTTTGGGCTTTTCGGGAAAGGAAAACTGCGCCGCCAAAAGCAAGGCAGGCAGAACTACACGCATCTCAATTATTGTGACACTCCCGCACCCTCTGACGACGAAGCGGAAGCCCGGCCGGTTTCCGTTGGGTTAATCTTCACTGCCAAAAAGCCCGGTCACGGCGCCCAGGCCGCTCCGCTCATCGCCCCCCGACCGCCCCGCGCCCAGTTCGCGGCGCAGCTTCTCGAGAGTCATGCTCTGAACAATCACTTTGCCCGGTCCCGTGAGTGTGGCGAGGAACAGCCCTTCGCCGCCAAAAATGGCGGTCTTGATCCCACCCACAAACTGGATGTCGTAGTTGACTGACTCGTCGAAGCCGACGACGCAGCCGGTGTCCACCTGGAGGGTCTCGCCGGGTTTCAGATCGAATTCGATCTGGTCGCCGCCGGCGTGGATAAAGACAGTACCGGGTCCGGTAAGTTTCTCAAGAATAAACCCTTCACCGCCAAAGAACCCGGCGCCCAGCTTCTTCACAAAGGCAATGTTCAGGGTGACCGTCGTTTGTGCGGCCAGGAAGCTGTCGCGCTGCACCAGAACCGATTGTCCGGCCTGGAGATTGAAGGCCTGGATCCGGCCCGGGTAGTCGCCGGCAAAGCCGACCTCGCCCGGAGACGAGGCCCGGAAATGGGTGAGAAACAGCGATTCGCCCATCACCTTCCGCTTCAGTGCGCCCAGTAGTTTCTGGCCCAGCGAGCCGCCGCTCATCTTGGTCTCCCACTGCACACTCGACGTCTTGTAGATCATCTTGCCGCCCTCGGCAAAGACTTCCTGGCCCGGCTTCAGCCGCAGCCTGGCCACCTGAAGATTGTCGCCGTGGATCTCATAATCGAGCGGCTCGACAGAGTAAGCCGGCGTTGCAGCCGTCGCGGCGCCGCCGCCGATCGGACTTCCGCAACCGGGACAGAACCTCGATACGTCACTTACTTGGTTACCGCAATTCGTGCAGAAAGGCATAAAAAAGGAGAAGGGCCTCCAACCCATTTTAGAATGAGACTTGGTCTGCTGTTCAGATGAGAAGTACGTGGTTGCGGGTAATTTTGTTCCTGGCGGGTATGCCGGTTGGGGCGCGCCAGGACCTCCAGACATGCGGAAGCTATCCCGACAAAGGCCAGGAAGAGTTGGCGCTCCACCGGCGGTCGCGCCAGGCACAGGCATTCAAAGCTTCTGCGGCGCGCATGACTGCCAGTCCCAGAGTGGCGCGCGACATCGGCGACATCGCCATTCTCGAAGACTCCGAGGGCGTGATCTCGCGCCGCAATCCGTTTAACCTCGACCGGCGGTCACTCTATTTCGTTCCGGTAGACGGCGGTACAGCCGCCTACCGCTACCAGACCGGCGAGTCCGCCTACGACGCCGAAGCGGCCGCCAACGGGAGTCCCCTGTCGGGCCTCGGCGATGACGACACACGCCAGATCGCGCTGCCGTTCGCCTTTCCTTACTTCGGCCGGCAGCACACGCGAATGTTTGTGAACTCCGACGGGAATGTGACGTTCGACGCAGGCGATAGTGTCTCCTCGGAGCGTTCTCTTGGAAGGGTTACCGCCGGTCCGCCCCGAATTGCGCCGTTTTTCGCGGACCTCGACCCATCGCGAGTTTCCGACAGCGTGCGTGTGCTCGCCCAGAGTTCCCGCGTCGTCGTGACATGGCTCGCCGTACCGCAGTACAGCGACTTCGGCATCGGCCCGCTGAATACCGTCCAGTTGGCCCTATTCCCGGATGGCCGCATCCAGATCTCGTTTTCCACGGTCCAGTCGCGCTCGGCCGTCGTCGGAATCGCTCCCGGCCGCTTGGCCGAGGTCAGCACCGTCGTGGCGCTTTCCGAGGTGTCCGACCGGCAATTCAAGGGCGCTGTCGTCGAGCGGTTTTCCGACACAGAAGAAGTGGATATCGTCTTCGCTGCTCAGAAATTCTACGAATCCCACGAGGATGCCTACGACTATCTGGCCATCTATAACAATGTCGGCGTAGCCGCGGGCAGCACCGCCGTCGCCTATGAAGTCACCGTGCGTAACGACCGTTCCGGGATTGGCGACTCGTTCACGGACGTAGGCCGAGAGTACGGTTCGCCGGCGCGCTTACAAGCGGTTTTGAACCTGGGACCGCTGGGACAGTATCCGCGCAACCCGACCGGGATTGTGCCCGGACGAGCCACGACGGGCGACACGCCGCTAAGCATCATCGGGCACGAAACGGGGCACCTGTGGCTGGCGTTCGCCAGCGTGCGCGAGCCGGCCAATATCGAAGGAAGACCGATGCTGGGCCGGCAGACGGCGCACTGGGCATTCAACTTCAACTCCGAAGCATCGCTGCTGGAAGGCAACCGGATCGAGGATCTGGGTTCCCAGGCCCGGCCGCGATTCCTCACGGTGGCGACGGTGGAGGGCTTCTCCCCGCTCGACCAATATTTGATGGGTCTGCGCGCGCCCGAAGACGTGCCGCCAACGTTTGTGGTGGCCAACCCAAGCATTTTCATCGGACGCCCGCCCCAACGCGGAGTCGCTTTCGATGGTGACCGGCGCGACATCCACATTCAGGAATTGATTGGAGCGGAAGGGCGGCGCACTCCCGATCATACGGTGTCCCAGCGCCGATTCCGCATCGCCTTCATCCTGATTACGGCCGCTGGTGTGGACCCCACCGCGGACCAAATCGACCAGGTGGACACCTACCGGCGCCAGTTTGAGGCGTACTTCCAACAGGCGACCGGAGGCCGGGCAGAAGTGGAAACGTCCCTCCGGCGCAGTGTGCAGGTTTCCCTGGCGCCGGCGGCAGGTGTGCTCGAAGGCGCTACGGCCACCGCCACGGTGACCTTGGCCCGGAGTCCCGAAGCCCCGCTGACCCTGCAGCTACGGGCCCCGCGCGGTGCCGTGGAAGGACCCGCCGCGGTGACCATTCCGGCGGGACAAACGCAGGCCCAATTCTCTTTGCGCGGCGTGCGCGCCGGCGTCGAGGAATTGTCGCTCGATCCTTCCGACGCGCGCTATGCACAGGCGTTCGCTCGAGTCCAGGTGCTGGGGCAAGCGACTGCGCTCCGGCTGATTCCCGTGTCTGGAGACAAGCAACGCGTCGGCCCGGCCGGTACCGTAGGCGAGGCGATTGTCGCCAAAGTGGTGGACGTGAACAACCTGCCCTACCCGGGCGTGAGCGTCCAGGCATCGGCTGGTTCCGGAGCCGGCGTTGAACCGTCGACGGCCGTAGCCGATGCCCTGGGATTCGTCCGCTTCCAGTGGCGCCCAGGCGTGGGTCCGGCCACGCGATTGCGGCTCTCTGTCGCGACTGCGCCGAGCGTGGTCGCCGAATTCTCAACGTCGCCCGGACGTCCCGTGATTGCCGCCGACGGCGTCGTCAATGCCGCCTCCTATCGTTATGGATTGACGCCCGCGGGCCTGGCCACCATCTGGGGAACCAACCTTGCCGGAGGGTCGCTTCCAGTGGCAGCAAGTCTGCCGCTGCCTACCGAATTGTCAGGCGTTAGAGTGTTGCTGAACAACCAGCCGGTTCGGCTGTTGTACGTCAGCGACAGCCAGATCAACTTCGTCGCGCCGTCGTCGATCCTCGGCAACAACGTTCCGTTATTGGTGGAGTTTCAGGGAGCGGGCGCCGCCGACCGGTCCGATGCGGTGGTGGTTCCCGTGCGGTTCAATGACCCGGGGATCTTCTTCAACTCCTCAACCAACGTGGCCGCCGCCCTGGTCGGAGGCACGGCGCAGACTACCGATATGCGCCCGGTGGCGGGCGGCGAAGTTCTCGAGGTCTATGGTTCGGGGTTGGGAGCCGTCGTCGCCTCGTCGACACCCGGCTTGGCGGAGACCGCGCGCCGCCCCACAGCGATCCTCGGCGGCCAGGAGGCGGAAGTCCTGTTCAGCGGCTATGCTCCAGGCTTTCCAGGCTTGTACCAGGTGAACGTGCGGGTACCCGCGGGCCTCCCCCCGGGTCCGCAGACCCTCGTCTTTCGCATCGACTCCAGCG
>JAEUQD010000361.1 GCA_016789925.1 Bryobacterales bacterium
CGATGTAGACCAGCGCGCCGGGATGATAGACAGGAAAGTACAGCGTGGCCCCCTCGACCACGTCGTTATAGTCCATGTTGCCGCCCCAACTGCCCGACGGTCCCGAGGTTTCCACTTTCTCTCCCGGTGCGGCGACCCCAATGCAGCCCAACATGGGCCGAACCGGAATCTCGAATTTCATGCCGGACCCTTCCAGCAGCCGCGGACTCGTCACGCCCCGCGCGATATCGATATCCCAGGGAATCAAATCCGCACGCTGAGGACGCAGCACGTCCGGCTTGTAGTAGTTCTTGTGGAGATTTTCAATTGTGTTGGGGTTCAGTGCGCCGACGCTGTAGCGATACGACGTGTAGCCGTAGTTCCGATTCACCCGCACCTTGTCCAGGTGCACTTCCAGCGTGTCGCCGTACTCCGCTCCTTCGATGTAAAAAGGCCCCATCAGCGGATTCCCGCTCTCCGGATACTTGTAGGGATGCTCGATGTGTTTCACGCCCTTCCAGTCCGCGCCGCCGCTGTCCCACGTGCGCGTGATCACCGAGTCGCCGCTCTTCACTCGACCCACCGGCGTCTTGTAGCCGGAAAAGACTCGCGAGTGATGATTGGGGTAGATCTCATGGGTGGCCGCAAAGCAGGCAACCGCTCCAAAAAGTGCAAGCGTGAACCGAACCATGGGGGTTACGATAACACGAGGTGACCTCACGTGAATCGTTCTGCCGCTGAATACTTTGTCGAAGGGCTCCTGGCCCGCGGTGTCCACTACATCTCCGCCCTCTGTGGTCATGGTCTCGACCCCCTCTTCTTCGCCGCGCGCCGCGCCGGTATCCGCATCGTCGATGTCCGCAACGAGCAGACTGCCGCCTATATCGCCGACTATCACGGCCGCCTGACAGGCACGCCCGGTGTCTGCGCCTCCTCCTCGGGCGTCGCTGTCGCCAACGCCCTCACTGGCGTGATGAACGCGTGGTTCGACCATTCCCCCATGGTCTACATTTCCGGCACGGCCGCCAGCGCTACGTTGGGGCTGGGCGCCTTCCAGGACTCCCCTCACGTTGCGATGGCGCAGCCGGTTTCCAAGCTCTCGCTTTCCATCGACCATCCTGCCCGCGTCCTCCAGATTCTCGATCTGGCCTGGGAAACGGCTCGCGCTCTCCCGTGCGGTCCGGTACACCTGCAATTCCCCATGGACGTCCAAACCACTTCGGTCAGCCAGTCCGACATTGTCCCCCCGGTTGCCCAGAGCGCTGCTCCCGTCACCCACACCCCTGCCTACCTGCAACAGATCGCCCGCGCCGTCCTCAACTCGCAGCGGCCCCTGATCCTCGCCGGCAGCGAAGTCTACTATGCCCGCGAAGGCGAGGAACTCCTCCAGTTTGCCGAGCGCTACTCCATTCCGATCCAGACTCCCATCTGGGACCGCGGCGTGATCGACACACCGAACAGTCTGTTTGCCGGCGTGATCGGTGCGGCTTCCGGCGGTCCGCCGCTGCTCGAAGAATCCGATTGCGTTCTCCTGGCCGCTGTCTCCGACTACCGCGTCGGCTATCTCCAGAAGGCGCACAATGTCCACCGCATCACGCGCGGTTGGCGCGCTCT
>JAEUQD010000384.1 GCA_016789925.1 Bryobacterales bacterium
GGAATTGCGGAATCTCGTTAATCATGAATCCGCCGACGTGCACACGCCGGGCGGCGCGCCACGCCTTGTCGGTGTCGCGCGTGTAGATGCCGGCCTGCAGGCCGTACTGCGAGTTGTTGACGAGGTCGATGGCCTGATCGAGCGTCTCGTAGCTGTTCACGCCCACCACGGGACCGAACACCTCTTTGCACATTACCTGCGCGGACTCGGGCACATCGGCCAGCACCGTCGGCTCGATAGTGGCACGCTCGCGGCGCACTCCGCCGGTGAGCACGCGCGCTCCGACGGACTTTGCCTCGTCCACCCATTCCTGCACACGAGCAGCTTCGGACGTAGTGATGAGCGAGCTGATGTCGGTGGTGTTTTCGCGCGGATGGCCGACGGTCAGTTTCCGCGCATTGGCGACCATGCGCTCGAGGAACTCGTTCTTCACGCGCTGGTGAACGTAGATCCGCTGCACCGAAATACAAACCTGGCCGGAATGCGCGAATGCGCCCGCCGTGCACCGCGCAGCGGCTTCGTCCAGGTTGGCGTCCTCGTCGACAATCACCGCGGAGTTGTTGCCGAGTTCCAGCGTCACGCGCTTCAGTCCGGCGAGATTGCGGATGCGCAGGCCCACTTCCGGACTTCCGGTAAAGGTGACCATCGCGACATCGGCGTGAAACACGAGCAAATCGCCGATTTCGCCGCCCGGCCCGGTGATGACGTTCAACGCGCCTTTTGGCAGCCCACACTCTTCGAAGATGCTCGCCATCAGAATGCCGCTGATGGGCGTGGTGGAGGCAGGCTTGTGGACGACGGTGTTGCCAGCCGCCAAAGCCGGTCCGATTTTGTGCATGGCCAGATTGAGCGGGAAGTTGAACGGAGTGATCGCGGCGATCACTCCGAGCGGTTCGCGAATGGTCATCGCGAAGTGGCCTTTGCCGGCCGGTTCGGCATCCATGGGGATCACTTCACCTACGAGGCGATGGGCCTCCTCGGAGGAGAACAGCACGGTGTAGGCTGCCCGCTCGACTTCCAGACGGGCTTCCCGTATCGGCTTGCCGCATTCGGAGACGATGGCCGAGGCCAGCGCATCGCGCCGCTCCAGCATCGCTTCATGAACGCGGCGGAGAATCAACGAGCGTTCCTCGCGTGTCATTTCGCGCACTACCGGTCCGGCCGCAAGCGCCGCCTGTACCGCCGCATCCACCTGTTCACGGCGGGCCCGGTAGACGGTACCCACCTCCGACCCGTCGTAAGGTAGTTCCACACGCAACGGCGTATCCGTTTTGACGTCGCCGCCGCCGATGTGCATCGGATAGTCCATGAGCGGTATGGTAGCAACGAGCGGCGCCGCCGATGCGCTTTGCTACAATGGGGCTTCTTTGGGGAGGTTCTTACCGTGAAGGGCAACGAACGCGTTATTGCATATTTGCAGGAATGTCTGAAGGCGGAACTCACCGCGATCAACCAGTACTTCCTCCACGCGGAGATGATGAACAACTGGGGTTACCAGCGCCTCTACGCGTACACGCGCAAAGAGTCGATCGAAGAGATGAAACACGCCGAGGAACTCATCGAGCGCATCCTCTATCTCGATGGCTCGCCGAACATGTCGGAGATCTTTCCGCTCCGCATCGGCCGCACCGTGAAGGAACAGTTTGAGAACGACCTGGCGCTGGAACTGGAAGCCGTGCCGCGCTTGAACGACGCCGTCAAGGTGGCCACCGAAGTGGGCGATAACGGTTCTCGCGATCTGTTCGAGAAGATTCTCGTCGACGAGGAAGAACACGTCGACTGGCTCGAAGCGCAGCTTCACCTGATTCGCGAAACCGGCTACGAGAATTACCTCGCGCAGCAGATCAACAAGTAGTTCTTAGTGATGATTGGCGGCCGGACCGGCCGCCCTTTGTTTTAGCGGGCTCAAGAGAAGCGGCCGCCACCGCCGCCGGGTCCGCAACCGCCCGAGGCGAACGTGGACAGCAGCCGTTCCACTTTTTGGGACGCGCAGCGCGGGCAAACCAGATTGGAATCCGCCTCCGACATGCGTCGGAGTTGTTCATATTTCTCGCCGCATTCCTGGCAGCGATATTCGTACATCGGCATAAGGTAGAGCTCTCTCTATATTATCGGTATATGCGTCTCGCGGTCGCCTTACTTGCGCCATTTTTTGTCCTCGCCCAACCGGCCTTTTGGCCCAACACCGCGTACGATCCGGCCGTTCCCACAATCGACAAGACTCTCGGATACCAACCCGGGCAACGCATTTCCTGGCACGGCTCGATTGTCCGCTACCTGGAAACCCTCGCTGCCGCCCAGCCCACGCGGATGAAGCTTTGGGACTATGGCAAAACGTGGGAGGGACGCCGCCTCGTCTACGCCGCCATCGGGTTGGAGGCGAACATCAAGCGCCTGGCGGAGATCAAAGCCGGCTATCAGCGCCTGGCCGATCCCCGCAAGACCAGCGCCGCCGACGCGCGCAAGCTTGCCGAGTCGCTTCCGGCCGTGATCTGGCTCGGCTACGGCGTGCACGGCAACGAAATCTCGTCGCCGGATGCCGCCTTGCTCACGGCCTACCATCTGCTGGCCGCCCGCAAGGACCCGGTGGTGGACCGAGTCCTCGCCAGCGTCGTTGTGTTGATCGACCCGTTGCAGAACCCGGACGGGCGCGACCGCTTTGTTCACCACTTCGAACAGTCCGAAGGCATTGAACCGAACGACAGCCCGGCCGCCCTGGAGCACAACGAAGGCTGGCTCAGCGGCCGCACCAACCACTATCATTTCGATCTCAACCGAGACTGGCTCGCCCTCACCCAACCGGAAACGCGCGGGCGCGTGAAGACGCTACTCGAATGGCTTCCTCTGGTGTTTGTGGACTTACACGAAATGGGTTCGGACGCGACTTACTATTTCGCTCCGGAAGCCGTGCCCTACAATCCTCACCTGACCGCGAACCAGCGCACATCGCTCGACTGGTTTGGCAGGAACAACGCGAAATGGTTCGATTCCTACGGCTTCTCCTACTTCACGCGCGAGGTCTACGATGCGTTCTATCCGGGTTACGGCGCTTCCTGGCCGGCTTACTACGGTTCCATCGCGATGACCTACGAGCAGGCATCGGCCCGCGGCTTGCTCATGCGCCGTTCCGATGAGACGGTCTTCTCCTTTCGCGACACCTTACGCCAGCACTTTGTTGCGTCGGTTTCCACTTGCGAGACGGCCGCCGCCCGCCGGCGCGAGCTGTTGGACAACTTCTACGCCTACCGCCAATCGGCCATCGAAGAGGGAACCCGCGAGGAATTGCGCGAGTACGCGCTCATGCGCAAGGGCGACGTCTCGGCCGCCGACAAACTGGCGCAACTGCTGGCGGACCAGGGCATCGAGGTCTACCGCGCACCCGACCGCTATCTGATCCCCTTGAACCAGCCCATGAAACGCATGGTGCGGACGCTGCTCGATCCCCAGGTGAATATGGAAGAACCGTT
>JAEUQD010000407.1 GCA_016789925.1 Bryobacterales bacterium
TGGACCTCTTCCTTGGCCAACTGGCCGAGCCAAGCCTTGAGGCCGAGCCCCTGAGACGCGGCTATGGCTTTCAGCGCGGCTGCCTGCTCGTCGGAAAGTTCAATCACGGTCATCTTCTGATCCCTAGCCTCTCTTTTTACCCTACCGGATATAGGCCCGGATGTCACGAGTGTCAAATCACTTCACCGGCCCCCCTTCCACCAGTTGCAGGAGGCGCAGGTGGTCTGGAGGTTGCGGGGACCAACGCGCAAGTCCCAGCGTTTCGAGAGCGGCTTGATGTGATCGGCGTTCCACGTACCCCACTCCGGGCCGATGCGCCGCAGACCGCGCAGCGTGGACTGATGATCAGGGCGTCATAGCGCGTCCGTTTCCATTCCACGCTCGGTAGAATCGTTTTCAGACGAAATCGATCTGGAAAATCCACCCGGCGGTGGGACTGTCGTTGTTCGGCCAACCGGGGTGGATGCCGGCGTCGCAGGCGATGAACTTGCCCTTGTGGATGGCGAGACCATGGGGGTCGCTGGAGCCGGGGAGGAGCGCCCAAACTGCTGGGGAAGTGACCAGCACGGAGTTTTCCGCGGGCTTATTCCCTCGCGAATGATCCGGCGGAGGGGCGGAGCCAGAGCTTATTCTCCGTTCGCGGGCGCGAGGCGCAGTGGCAAGTGAGAATGCAAGAATATGAGAAGGACATGAAGATCACCGCCAAAACGATGCATGTCGTCCCGAACAATGGTGGATGGGCCGTGATGAGGGAGGGCTCCGCTGCGAGCACCGTACGTGTATACGCCACGCAGAAAGAGGCGGTCCGCGCGGCTCGCGAGATTGTGCGGCGGACAGTTGCCGGGCAGGTTGTGATTCACGGGGCCGATGGGTCGATGCGAACGCGGGATCGCCACGGATTGCCCATGGTTCAACCTCCCCCGCGGAAGAGCACGCTGGGAAGCAAGGCAATTGCCCAAGCGGTGTCGACGGTAATCCGGGAGCGGCTCGCCGGCGAGTGAATTCGTGGGAAGTCGTCTCCGTAGTAAAGACGTATTCATTAACTGTTCGTTCGACGATTCCTACAAGCCAATTTTCCAGGCGATTCTGTTCACGGTGTACGATCTCGGCTTTGTTGCGCGCTGTGCACTTGAGGTGGACGATGCGAGTGAACTGCGGCTGGAGAAGATCATGCGGATTATTGGTCAATGCCGGTATGGCATCCACGACATCTCGTCGGTCGGCCTTTCCCATGAGACCAATCTGCCGAGATTCAATATGCCGCTGGAACTCGGCCTGTACCTGGGGTGTAAGAAGTATGGCGGACGGGCGCAGCGCGTCAAGGCCTGCCTGATTCTGGACAGCGATCCGTACCGCTATCGCGGGTCAATTTCAGACATCGCAGGGCAAGACATCCACTCCCACAAGGGCGACCCGAAGATAGCGATTGCGGAGGTTCGCAATTGGCTGGCTACTGTGTCGAAACTGAAGGGACTTCCCGGCGGCGCCGAGATTGTGGGACGGCATGAGCGGTTTGTTCTCGATCTGCCGGGTATCTGTACGCGGCTCAGGCGCGAGCCCGAGGAGTTGACGTTCGCCGATTTCTCCGAAGTCGTGGAAATCTGGCTCAGAGCAGCGCGGTAGTTCTGTGTCTCGTGGGGTGCTTGCAAGGCGGGTTCGGAATAAGGCCAGGACGTTTTGGTGTGTAAGCACCTGTTGTGCAAATGGACGATGCACGGGTCGAACAAGTCAATTAGTGATTCTTCGTAAGGTAGAGATCCGCGAGGTGCTCAGGCTCGGCTGACCGCTGCAGCGTATGCCTGTGACCTTCTCCGATAGAATTAGAGACGAGGTTATCCGGTTTATGTTGTGGAATAGGGTTGTGGGGCTCCAATGAAAAGAATGCAGCAGATCATCCTCCTAAACACGTTCCTCACATTGCCGCCAGTCTCTGTGCTACATGCCCAATCGCCCCCAAAATGGAATTCGTGCCCGGTTGTTGCCAGGTTGCCAGCCGATCTGAAGGACACAGAACCATTTGACCTTCGTCAGTGGTTCGAACTCCGCCAATGTGGTGGGGGTACCGTCCTGGTCAACGGGTACGAGCGTCATCGCTCCGCGCCATCGTTGTCGTTCGATACCGGTCACGGCTATCCAGTACAACTGGTCCACATTCTGAACGTGCTGGTCATTGAGTCGTTGGGCGGCTCAACCAATCACGCATTCGTTCTCTCATTCCTGAACGGCAAACCGACTGTTGCCCTTAAGCGTTCCACCGCAGGTAGAGTGACAGTTCAGCGGAACGAAAAAAGCGTTACTGTTGCCGTCCCGGTGAAGACGTACCCAGGACCGAATGGTAAATTCCCGTCTGTTCCCGATACCTTCTACACGTTTTCACTTGAGCAGTGACCAAGTGTATCTCCACTAGTCTCTAGGCTACTTTCCGGCGCAAAATTCGACCTTTGGGATTTTCGGTCGGCAGGCGACGCTTTCTCGGTAGCGGACCATGGGCCTCATGTCGCTCGGTGGTTCCCGGAACGGGTGTGCAGAGGGCGGGCAGCAGCGGGCCCTGACT
>JAEUQD010000408.1 GCA_016789925.1 Bryobacterales bacterium
AGGTATTGGATCCAGGCATCGTCCGCCAGGCGAGGCAGGTATGAGTTATTCATCGACCATAAGTAGAGGTCGCGCTGGACATCGGCATGCTGGTTGGGCGTGTAGCCGTACCAGCCCTGGTCGCCGTATTTGTTGGGCAGCAGGACACGGCCGTTCTCTTCTTTCTTCACGGCGTAGAGATTGTCGAGTTGCTTGCGGAGCGGTTCGAGATAGGAGAGGTCGCGCGTGAGCAGGAAGGCGCTACCCATGGCCAGGCGAACGCCACGCATATAGTAGTTGCGCGAGTTCGACTGAGGCCAGAAGTTCCAGCCGAACGTCCCGCCGTACCACTTACCGCCCCATTCGCCGCCGATCTTGCCGTCCAATCCGATGTTGGTCGGTACGTTGCCACCATTGGCGAGAATGCGGTCGCGCCAGGCGGTGGTGTACTCCAGCACCCAGTCCTTGTACCTGCTCTCGCCGGTGAGCAGATAGGCCGTCATTCCGAGCGTGGTGGCGCACAGGTTCAGCGGATGGTCGCCGCGGATGTTGCCGGCGGTTTCGTAACGGCTGTGGCGGTCCATGCCCTCTTCCTTCTCGCCGCCCCAGTCGAATACGCTGGCGGTTTCCAAGAGAGGGCCGCGGCTGCCGTTGTGCAGGCTACGAATGATCTTGTGCTGTTTGTCGTAATTGGGCGCTTCCGGGTCGTCTCCGGTGTAGAACCGTGCAAATCGCACTGCCCGCTGGCGGTAAAGAGTGTCGCCCGGCCGCGACAGCCCAAAGTGGTAGAACGGAGCCAGGCCTTCACCGTTGTGCTCCCAGTCGAAGGAGGTCGGGAATTCGCGCCAGTACATACCTTTCGCGGCCATCCTTGTACTCGGCGCTTTGGCCTTCTGGTATTGGTCCAGGTGACCTTCCCAGATGCGTTCCCAGAGTTGCATGATGCGACCGTCGGCGCCGAGCGCAAACGCCAGCGGCCAGTTATGGAAGGTTTCGGTGACGTCATCCGGACCATCGTTGCCGCCCCAACGTTCGACTGCCCGGAAGTGGCCGCGGCTGTCGGTGTACTTCGCCGCGAATTCCACTGCCGCGTCGGCAGATTCCTTGAGCAGCGCGCGTTCGGCATAGGCCCAGTCGGGGGGAGGCATCGGGGTCTCGACGCGGATGATGGGCGCCGCGAGAAGAGCGAGGACAGGAAGGGAAAGCATAGTTGGAGAGCCGCCGCTAGTATTATTACAAAAAACTCTTGCAAAATACCCCCAGGGGGTATATGATCGACTCATGAGTGATTGCTGCGACACCCACACTTCGCTCCGTTCCGCCGCCGGCGTCGATCTGTCCATTAAGGATGCGAACCTGAAGCGGCTGCGCCGGATTGAGGGGCAGATTCGCGGCATTCAAAAGATGGTGGAAGAAGACCGGTACTGTCCCGACATTATGGTTCAGATCTCGGCGGCGCAGGAAGCTCTGCGCACGGTCGGGCGAGGACTGATGCGAAACCACCTGAAACATTGCACCACCCAAGCCATCACCCAGGGGTCGCCCCAGGAGGTGGAGGCCGTTTATGACGAGCTGCTGGAACTGATCTTCAAACATTCGCGGTAGTCATCGTCGCCGAGTCCCCTCTGGGCGAGGGGCACGGTTGAAGTGTCGAACAACAGAGGATTCACAGGATGCACAGTCGATTTGTCTTTACAGTTCTATTCATGGCCGTGCCGCTGGCACAGGCCCAACACGAACATCATCAGCATGGCGCGGCCGCATCGGGCACCATGAACGAGGCCAGCCAGTTTCTTCTGCGCCAAAGCTCCGGTACCGCGTTTCAGCCCTCGGCCTGGCCGATGCCGATGGTGATGACCAAGGCGGGGCAATGGAATCTGATGTGGATGGGCCAAGCTTTCGTCGTGGCCACGCAGCAGAGCGGCCCGCGCGGCGGCGATAAGATCTACTCTGCCAACTGGGGCATGCTCGGGGCAGTGCGCAACCTGGGTGGAGGCAGCCTGATGCTGCGCGGGATGGTGAGCCTCGATCCGCTCACCGTCACCTCGCGCCGCTACCCGCTCCTGTTCCAGACCGGCGAAGCGGCCTACGGTGCGCCAATCGTGGACGGGCAGCATCCCCACGATCTGCTGATGGAACTGGGCATTCAGTATGCGCGGCCGTTCGCCGGAAAGGGAATGTGGAACGTCTATTACGCGCCGGTGGGCGACGCGGCGTTGGGTCCGGTGGCGTTTCCGCATCGGGCCAGCGCGATGGAGCTGCCGCAGGCGACGCTGGCACATCACTGGCAGGACTCGACTCACATCGCCAATAACGTGCTCACCGCGGGTGTGAGTTGGGATAAGGTTCGGCTGGAAGCTTCGGGCTTTCGCGGTAAAGAACCCAATGAGAATCGCTGGAACATCGACATGGGTGCGATGGACTCGTGGTCCGCGCGGCTCACCGTCTCGCCGACCGCCCGTTGGTCCGCGCAGGTTTCCGGCGGACGCATCAAGCGGCCGGAACAGTTCCATCCCGACGATGTGGTGCGGCTCACGGCGTCGGTGCACCACGTCGCGCCCCGGCCCGGGGGTAACTACTGGGCCACGAGTCTCATCTGGGCGCGCAACTACAAGACGGTGGGCAAATATGGAACGCAGGCGATCGTCGCCGAGTCTGTCGCACCCCTGTCGCGCCGAAACTTCATCACCGGGCGATTCGAATGGAGCCAGCGCGACGAACTTTTCGAGTACGACCATGACCTGGCCCACGAGATCATCCACCGCACCGGCAAGCGGGCGTTCAACGTGGCCGGCTACACAGCCGGGTACACCCGCGACATTTCCTTGCTCCGCAACCTGCAAAGCGGAATTGGAGTGAATTTTACGGTCTATCAAATCGCCCGCGACCTCAAGCCGTTCTATGGCAATCGTCCTTACGGCGTTAACGTTTTTCTCCGGCTGAGATTGAAATCAAGCGAGTAACATCATGGTAGAGACAAAGACAATGAAAGCGATCGACCCCGTTTGCGGAATGACCGTCGACCCCGAAACGGCCGCGGCCCACTCCGAATTCGAGGGTAAGACATACCACTTCTGCAATCCGTCCTGCAAGACACGGTTTGAAGCGGAACCTGCGCGGTACTTGAAGAAGAAGCCGCTTGTGCAATTGGCCACCATCGGCGGTGCGCCGATGCCTGCGGGCCATCGCGACCCCGTGTGTGGAATGATGGTGGACCCAGCCCACGCCGCTGGCCATTATCACTACCAGGGCACCGACTACTACTTCTGCAATGCGTCGTGCGAACTGAAGTTCAAGGCCAACCCACCCTACTACCTTCAGCCTCGACCTCCGGCAGCGATGCATCCGCCGTCGGCGGTCAGCCTGCAAGTCGAGTACACCTGCCCGATGGATCCGGAGGTGCGCCAACTCGGTCCGGGAACCTGCCCCAAGTGCGGCATGGCGCTGGAACCGGCCACGGTCTCGCTCACGGAAGAAGAGAACCCCGAACTGGTCGATATGCGGCATCGCTTCCGCATCAGCCTGCTGCTGACGCTGCCGATTCTGGCGTTCATGATTTCGGACATGCTGCCCGGTAAACCCTTGGCGAGTGTGTCGTGGCTGCAGTTTCCTCTGGCTACGCCGGTGGTGCTTTGGGGCGGCTGGCCTTTCTTTGTCCGAGCCTGGCAGTCGGTCGTGAACCGCCATTGGAATATGTTCACGCTCATCGGGCTTGGCACCGGAGCGGCGTTCCTCTATAGCGTTGCCGCCGTGCTGGTCCCCGGCGTTTTCCCTCCTTCGTTCCGCGACCATCACACCGGGCAACTGGCCGTTTACTTTGAACCGGCTGCGGTGATCATCACGCTGGTGCTGTTGGGGCAGGTGTTGGAATTGCGCGCCCGTGGCCGGACGTCCGCGGCGCTGCGATCGTTGCTCGGCCTCGCGCCCAGCACTGCTCAAGTGCTTCTGGACGACGGTACTGAGCACGACATGCCACTCGGAGATGTGGCGGTGGGTTACCGTCTGCGTGTGCGGCCCGGCGAAAAGGTTCCGGTGGACGGTGTGGTCATCGAAGGCGCGAGCAATGTGGACGAATCGATGGTCACCGGCGAACCCGTTCCCGTCCCGAAGGAGGCGGGTTCGAAGGTCACCGGCGGAACCATCAACTCCACAGGTAGCTTTCTCATGCGCGCAGAACATGTCGGTGCGGATACTCTGCTGGCGCGCATAGTCCAGATGGTGGGCCAGGCGCAGCGGTCGCGGGCGCCCATCCAGCGGGTTGCCGATGTGGTGGCGGGGTGGTTCGTGCCGGCGGTGGTCACCGCCTCGATCATTACGTTTGTCGTGTGGGCGCTCTGGGGGCCGCAGCCCGCGATGGCCTACGCACTGGTGAACGCCGTCGCCGTGCTCATCATCGCCTGCCCGTGCGCCCTCGGGCTCGCGACGCCGATGTCCATCATGGTGGGTACCGGCCGCGGTGCACAGGCCGGAGTCCTGATCCGCGATGCGGAAGCGCTGGAGACGCTCGAAAAGGTCGACACGCTGGTGATCGACAAAACCGGAACCCTGACCGAAGGCCGTCCGGAGCTGGTTTCGATCGTCCCCTTCGACGGAATGTCCGAGGCAGAACTGCTCGCTCTCGCGGCCAGCCTCGAACGCCACAGCGAACATCCGCTCGCGCAAGCCATCGTCAGGGCCGCTGCCCAGCGTTCGCTTCTACTCCAACCCGTCACCGAGTTTGCCTCGCAGACGGGCATGGGAGTGACGGGGCTAGTGGCCGGAGAGATGGTCGCGATCGGAAATCATCGCCTGGTTCCCACCGCGCTCGGCGGGCAGGTGGAGGCACTGCGGCAACAGGGTCAAACGGTGATCTTCGTATCCATCGGGGGCAAACCGGCGGGACTGCTAGGCGTGGCCGATCCCGTGAAATCGACCACGGCCGAGGCTATCCGCGACCTGCATGCGGAAGGGCTGCGCATTGTCATGATGACCGGCGATAACCGGACTACCGCTGACGTAGTGGCTCGCCGCCTGGGCATCGACGAAGTGCACGCAGAACTTCTGCCTCAACAGAAGGCCGATCTGGTGCGGCAGTTGCAATCCCAGGGTCGGCGTGTCGCGATGGCCGGCGATGGGATGAACGACGCTCCCGCCTTGGCCCAAGCCAGCGTGGGCATCGCGATGGGCACCGGAACCGACGTCGCTATCGAAAGCGCTGGAATCACTCTGGTGCAAGGCGATTTGCGGGCTCTCGTGCGTGCGCGCAAACTCAGCCGCGCCACCATGCGCAACATCCGCCAGAACCTCTTTTTCGCATTCTTTTACAATGCGGCTGGAATTCCGCTGGCGGCGGGAGTGCTCTATCCCTTCTTCGGTTTGCTGCTGAGTCCCATGATTGCCAGCGCCGCGATGACCTTCAGTTCGGTGTCGGTGATCACCAACGCCCTTCGCCTGCGTGCGGTGAAACTCTAAAGGACGTTCAACCCCGTGAACGTGGTGTTGATTGCACGGGGCACCCGCGGTTTACAATCGTTGTAAACCATGACGCCGCTTCGCGCTGCTCTACTCGTGTATTTTGTCGCGGCCACTGTTGGTGCGGAGACCGGGAACTTCTATCGCGACCAGATGGAGCCGGTGCTCAAGAAGACGTGCCTGCCTTGCCACAGCGGTTCGGTGAAGCAGGGTGGCCTGGACCTGTCCACGCGCGAAGCGCTGCTCAAAGGCAGCGAGCACGGCAAAGTTGTGGTTCTGGGTAATCCCAACGAATCGCAGCTTTACAAGATGGTGGCTCACGTCAGCGAACCGGGCATGCCGTTCAAGGGCAAGAAACTGCC
>JAEUQD010000441.1 GCA_016789925.1 Bryobacterales bacterium
CGTTCGCCGGATCTCTCGTCACCTGAATGGGATCCCCACCCGCCATCTGTTGTACCCAGATATCGAGGTTGCCGGCTCCTCCTCGATCGGAACTGTAGGCCACCAGTTTCCCATCCGCTGAAATGGACGGCTGGAACGTAAGGCCAACGTCCGCGGTGAGTTGGACCATGCCCGGCGCCGGCACTGCCGTTGTGCGGCGGCTCAGCCGGAGAGCCGCAAGACCCGCGGCAGCGATCAAAACCAAACCCAGGGCGGCCGCGAATACCCTGGGTCGCCGCTTCCGCCCGATCGGCGCCGCCTCCGCCGCCCTCACTTCCTCCAGTTCGATCCTGACATCGGCGACCTGTTGGAAACGCCGCCCCGGGTCCTTCCGCAGACACATTCGGAGAATCCGCTCCAGTTCGTTCGGAACGCCAGCCACCGGCGGCGGCTCTTCGCGCAACACCGCCCCCAACACCGCCGGTGTCGAAGCCCCTTGAAACGCCTGCCGCCCCGCCAACATCTCGTACAGCATCGCGCCGAACGCGAAGATGTCCGTGCGTTCATCGGCCTTCTTGCCCTCGGCCTGCTCCGGCGCCATGTAGGCCGGCGTGCCCGCGATCTCCCCTTGCACGGTCAGCGATTCCGTTTCGCCACCCGTAAGGCGCACTCTCCGCGCCAATCCGAAGTCGAGCAGCTTGATGCGCCCGTCCACACTCACCATGACATTGCCCGGTTTCAAGTCGCCGTGCACCACGCCCGCCCCGTGCGCGTGCGCCAGCCCATCCGCAATCTGCGCGGCGTAGTCCACCGCGCGCTTCACTCCCAGACCTTGCGAGGGAATCAGGCTCGCCAGCGAGCGGCCCTCGACATATTCCATGCAGATGAAATCCAGGTCTCGCTCGGCGCTCACCTCGTATACGGTCACGATATTCGGGTGGTTCAACGCAGAGGCAGCCCGTGCCTCGCGCAGCAGCCGCTGTTTGTGGGCTGGATCGTCTAGTTGTTCGGCTAGCAGCACCTTTAGCGCTACCTGCCGTCGCAAGCGGGTGTCGAAGGCCCGGTAAACGGCCCCCATGCCGCCTTCTCCCAGTTTGGCCTCCACGCGGTATTGCGCCAGCAGGGTCCCCGGCGCCAGTTCCGCCGTCGCGGCCCGCCCCAGCAGATCTGCCGCCGGACTGGCGAGCGAAGGCGTGTCCAATTTCCCCAGTAGCCTCTCCACTTCCTCCCGCAGCGATGCATCTTTTCCGCATGCCTGTTCCAGATAGCCTGGGCGCTCATCGGCCGGCTGGTCCAGCAAGTCACGGCAAATCTCTTTGATGCGGGACCAACGCTCCGGTGTCACGTGGTTTTCGTTCCCTCGTCGAGCTGCTGCCTGAGCCATGCTTTCGCCAGCGCCCAGTCTCGCTTGACCGTGCGCGGCGAAAGCCCCATTGCCTCCGCTGCCTCCTCTACTGTCAGCCCGCCGAAATACCGCAACTCAATCAGCCGCGCCTCTTGCGGATCCAGCACCTGGAGACGCGCCAAAACCTCATCCACCGCGAGGATCTCGGCGGTCTGGCCAAAGCTGGCGCCCCCGTTCAACCTTCGCTCGTCCAGCGTGACCCGAGCGCCGCCGCGCTTGGCCGCTGCTCGCCGCCGCGCGGAATCCACCAGAATTCGCCGCATCAGTTGCGCGGCTACTCCGATGAAATGTGCCCGGTTCTGCCAGCCCGCTTGATCCTGATCCACCAGCCGCAGAAACGCTTCGTGCACCAGGGCCGTGGCTTGCAGAGTGTGCCCCGCACGTTCGCCCCGCATGTAGTGTCCAGCCAGGCGCCGCAGTTCCTGGTAGACCAGCGGAATCAGTTCGGCCAAGGCGTCCTGATTGCCGTTCCGGAGCGCGGCCAGCAGCAATGTGACCTGCCCCCCTGGGTGTGGCATAGGACCGCACCGCCACATTTTACTCCGAATTTCTTTTTATTGGCACCGTTTTTCCCGCCCTCGCGCGTTACGGCCGGGAGCAACGAGATGAGACGCCAAATATGGATAGTTGCCGCGATCTGGATCAGTGCCGCGGCGGTTTGCGCCGCCCAACGGGAGCGGCTGGAGATTGTCATCCTGGACCAGGTTGAAGTCGAAAGCGCCCAAATGGCTTATGCCATGGACCTGGGCCGCCGCCTTTTCGACATCTTGGGCGTGGAGACGGTTTGGACGGTATGTCACCGAGGGCAGCCATGCCCCATGCCGCCGCCGGGCGCTTATCTCCGCCTGGTCGTTGTGCCTTGGACGAAGGGCTCGGCCTTGGGCTTTGCGAGTACCGACTCGATGACTTCCAACAGTCCCCAGGCGTACGCGTTCTATTTGCCCGTCACCAGGCTGGCCAAGCGAACCGAGCAGCCACTCGGTACCGCGCTCGCTTGCGTCATGGTGCACGAAGCCCTGCACCTGCTCGGCCTCGAACACGCGTCGTTCGGCATCATGCGCGAGAAATTCGACACTCAGGATCTCGCGAATGTTACCCGCAACCCACTGCTTTCCGCGACCCAGATCGCGCAACTCCGCCACGGACTGGGACGGCGAAAGGCCGTGAGGCTAACCGCCGAGCGATAGCCACCCGTGCAAAGCTACGGCCGTCTGAACGCAATCGTCACCGGATTTGCCTGGCGCCCCCATCTCCGAGGCCACTATCAACGGCGCCGCCGGCCGGTCCGCGGCGAAGCCCCAAGCCTCCACCACCCCCCGCCGCGCTTCACCGCCCAACAAGCCGCTGACGGCAAGAAGGCCTACAACGGGATACTGCGCCGTCTGCCACGGCAGCCAAACCGTCCACGCCTTCCTCGAGAAGTCCAGGACCATGCCGCCCTCCGCCCCCAACTCCCTCCCCGCCAAGGTCTACACCGACGCCGTCGCCTACATCCTCGAATTCAACGGAGCCAAACCCAGCTCATCCCGGCTCCCCGCCACCGGCGACACCCTGAAAGGCATGTGGATCCAGTAGCCAACTAACAGGCGTGGGGTAACCTTCAGGTACGGTTACTCCTGGTCATAGCCGAGCCGCCTCACCACATCCTGAAACCTCGGATCCGCCCGAAGCGCGCCGTGCCTCTGGGGCGACGGCCACATGCTGAGGTAGGCCACGTAATTGATGCGGTCCCGATACCCCTCTTCCAAGTACTGAAAGTAGCAATCCCAGTCTCCCAGTCCGAGGCAGACCTGGCCAGGCGCCAGAGGCGTCACGTATCTCTCGTTCGACATCTGTTTGAGCCGGGCCAGAATGAGAAGAGCGTCCGCGCGCTGGCCGGACCGGGCGTAGGCCTCCCCGAGCGTTCCCAGGAACGCGGCGTTATCCCTCGACCCCGCGACCGCTTTCTTCAGGACAGGGATAGCTTCCTCGGCCTTGCCCGCTTGCAGCAGGGCGCCGCCAAGCTGCCACAGCGCCCAGGGATAGTCGGGCTGGCCGGCAAGCACTTTGCGCAACTGAATGATCGCTTCGTCGGTCCGGCCGGCAAGCAAGCGAATCCAGCCGACTTGCGTTTGCGTGATGGGAGACAGTGGATCGAGTTCGCCGGCCCGATCCACCTCCGCGATGGCCTCGTCGAAGCGCCGCCGAATGAGGAGCGACGAGGCCCGCCACACATGGGCCGAGGCATAGCTGGGATTCAACTCGAGGGCGCGGGCCAGTTCCAGTTCCGCGCCGGTCCACTCCCAGTTGTAGAGCCTGGCGAAGCCGAGCGCGGCGTGCGCCTCCCCGTTCTGATCGTCGATCTCGATAGCCTTCTTTGCACTGGCGATGGCCCGTCCGCGATTCTCGCCGGGCGCGCGTCCGACGCCGACCGTGGCGAATTGGTTGTAGCAGTCGGCCAGCCCGGCGTAAGCGGCCGCGTAGGCCGGATCGGCATCGATCGCAGCTTTGAAGAAGGCCACCGCGCGCTCGATGTCCCGATCGGTGCGCTTGGCCCAATAGTGCCGGCCGCGCAGGTAATTCTCGAACGCCTCGCGACTGGTGGTGCCCTCCTTCACGGCACGAGCCTCGTCAGCCGGAGAAAGCCGAAGGCGGACCTCTCGCGCCACCGCCCGAGCCACCTCGCTGCGGATTCCGCGAGTGGCGCGGAAATCCGCGTCGAAACTCTCGGTCCAGAACGGCGCATCCGAGCCGGCGCGGCTCAACTGCAACCGAACTTGCAGACGCTGGCCGGAGATGCTGGTGGAACCTCCAATCACGAGATCGACACCCAGCTCCCGGGCAATCTCCGACGCGCGTTTCTTCGTGTCCTGGAACTGCATCGCCGACGAGCGGGCGATCACGCGCAGCCCCTTCAGACCCGCCAGGTCGGAGGCGATCGCGTCGCGGATTCCCTCCACCAGCAGATCCTGGGCAGGACCGCCCCCCAGATTTCGTAACGGCAGCACCGCCACGCGCCGGATGGGCGCTTCGGCCGCCTGCCGGGACACCGGCGCCGTCACCGCGCCTGGCGGAGCCCACCAACCGAACCTGGTTCCGACCACCGCCAACGCCAAGGCGAGGAGCAGGAGAGCCGCAGCGGCAAGCGGGTACCGGGAAGCATTCGACCTCGCTGGTCGCAATCGCCTCAGATCAGCCCCTAACTCCGACGCCTTCTGGTACCGCGCGGCTTTGTCTTTTTCCAGCGCCTTGAGAATGATCCGTTCGAGCCGCGGCGGAATGGCCGGGTTCTGCTCTCGCGGGCGGCCCGGCGCGTGGTTTCGAACGGCATCGCGCATCAGCGCCAGCGTTTCACCGTGGAACGGCTTGGCCCCGGTGGCCATTTCGTAGAGCGTCACGCCCAGCGAAAACACATCTGTTCGTGCGTCCACTGGTTCGCCACTTGCCTGTTCCGGCGACATGTACGCAGCCGTACCCGGCGTCCGTCCCGGCGTCGAGATGGTCGCTTCCGCCGATGCCGGCAAGGCGTCGCCGGCTGCCAGTTCCGGAGACTGGGCGGGCTCCGACACCAGTTTCGCCACGCCGAAATCCAGAATCTTCGCTTCGCCGCGCGCCATGACGAAAATGTTGGCGGGTTTGATATCGCGGTGCACGATTCCTCTGGCGTGCGCCGCCTCGAGCGCATCGGCAAGCTGGACACCCAGCTCCACTAACTCGGCGACAGGCATGCGCCCGGCGGCGAGGCGCTCTTTGAGTGTCCTGCCTTCGAGTAGCTCCATCACCAGGTACGGCTGTCCCTCGTGCTCTCCAATGTCGTGGAGCGTGCAGATGTTTGGGTGGTTCAATGCCGACACCACCCGCGCTTCCCGCTGGAAGCGCTTCAGCGCCTGCGCATCCTGCGCCAGCCGGAGAGGAAGCAGCTTGACGGCGACCGTCCGGTCGAGCCGAGTATCAGTGGCGGTATACACTTCCCCCATGCCGCCTGCCGCCAGGAGAGCGATGATCCGGTAGGGGCCGAGTTGGGCGCCCGGCGCCAGTTGCGGCTCCTCGCTGGGCGGCGCCGCGGCGAGCGACCACGCGACCATCTCCAGCGCCGGTGATTCCAAAAAGCGGTCCGCCCGCCCATCGCATTCCAGCAGGACCTCCACCTCGTGGAGGAGATTCTCATCGCGGGCGCACGCCGCCGCCAGAAACTCCGCGCGGCGGTCCTGCTGCAGTACGACCGCCTCATCGAAAAGACTCTCGACCTGTCGCCATCGTGCCGCCGTCATCGCCCCTACGCCCCGCTCAGTTCCCGCAGGAGCCAGGCCTTGGCCAGCCTCCAGTCGCGCCGGACAGTCTCGGGCGACACCTTCAGCACCTCCGCCGCCTCCTCGGTTGTTAGCCCGCCGAAGAAACGTAACTCGACCACGCTCGCTTTGCGCCTATCGACCGTGGCCAGGGCCTCCAGCGCCACGTCAATCGCCACCAGGTCGGAAACCGGTTCCGTCGAAACCACCAACGCCTCGTTCAAAGAGATGGGCGGGCTGCCCCCGCCCCGCTTCGCGCTCAGGCGGGCGCGCGCATGGTCCACCAGGATGCGTCGCATGATCTTCGCGCAAACGGCGAAGAAGTGGACACGGTCCTGCCAACTGGCTTGGTTGCCACCGATCAGCCGGACGTAGGCTTCGTGAATCAGGCTGGTGGTTTCCAGGATCGGATCGTGCCGCCTGGCCTCCAGGCAGCGCCTGGCGATGGCGTGCAATTCCCGGTCGATGACGGGAACCAGGTTCTCCAGCGCCGCGTGGTCGCCCTGGCTCCAGGCCCGGAGCAACGCGGTGATGTCGTGGGAGGCCGCGGGTCCCATACCCTTCAACTCAACCGGCCTCAGTGTATCACCAGTTAGCATTATTTACTACTTGTTCAGTCGTTTCTCGTTTATTAGAGTGGATAACGTGCCGGAATAGAGCGTTTCCCGGGAGGTAGTTATGAGAATCGTTCCTGGCTTGATCGCTCTGGCGCTGGCTTGTGCCGCGGCCCCGTGCTGGGCGCAGTCGACCATCGCCAAGATCCCGTTCGAATTCACAGTCAATGACCGAACTCTCCCGGCAGGCGTGTACACGATTGGGGAAACCATGCAGCGCGCCCACGCAGTGCGCAACACAAATGGGGACCTCGGGTCGGTTTTTGCCATCACCTACTCAGTGGCTGTGAATCAAGCGAGGCTGGCCCAACACGTGTTCCGAAAATACGGGGACAAGTATTTTCTGGCTGAGGTCTGGAACCCCTTGAAGGGAGATGCGATGGCCTTCGTGAAGTGCCGCAAGGAGAAAGAGTTGGTGACCAGCCGTTTGGTCTCCGGCATTCGCGTTGACCGGGTGGTCGTTCTGGCGCGAGTCCGCTGATTGGCTCCGAGCCGCCGGGAGGGCGGAACCGGATTGCGTCCGCCGCCGCCCGCCGATCGGCCTAAGCCGTCGCAGTGGCACTATGCAGAACACGGCCCTCGACAAGGGCAATCGTGGGAGGCCGTGGGTCCCATACCCTTCAACCGGCCTCAGTGCATCACCAGTTGGCAATTGCTTACTCCCTTTGACCCCTTTTCAAGTCTTTTCTCGTTTATGAGAGTGGATAACGTTCCGCCTATGCTCCACTCCGGCGACGTTGTGGCCGTTGGAACAGGCAAACCGAGGCAGGAGGCCTTGAACTTCAGAATAAGCAAGCATCATTGGAGGAAATCATGAAAGTCGTTACTGGTTTGATCGCTCTTGTGCTGATCTGTGTCGCGGCACCATGCTGGGCGCAACCGAGCGTGGGGATCTTCACCACGATTCCGTTCGAATTCGCAGTTAATGACCGAACTCTCCCGGCAGGCGAATATGCAACTCGAGAAATCGTGGCAGGCGTCTACGAAATGGTTAACACAAATGGGGACCTCCGAGCATTTTCCTTCGTTGACCCAGTGGATGTGAATCAAGCGCAGCAGGCCAAGCTCGTGTTCAGAAAATACGGGGACAAATACTTTCTGGCTGAGGTCTGGAACCCTCTAAGGATGGCTGTCTTGGCTTTCCCGAAGTGCCGCAAGGAGAGGGAGTTGGTGACCAGCCGTTTGGTCTCCGCCATTCGCGTCGACCGGGTGGTCATTCTGGCGCAAGTCCGCTGATTGGCTCCGAGCCGACGGGAGGGCGGAACTGGATTGCGTCCGCCGCCGCCCTCCGATCGGCCTAAGCCGTCGCAGCGGCACTCTGCAGAACACGGCCCTCGACAAGGCCAAAGATGCAGCACTCTGTGTGACCTGTTGGAGGTCAATTCGCCGGTAGAGGTCATGGTGAACGGCAAATCTGCCACGGTGGGCAACAAGGTTGGCTGGCCGGCCACGACCGACGTATACCGAGTGGACTTCGTAGTGCCCGAGGGTACCGCCCCGGGGATGGCAAGCGTGGTTCCAATCGTCGCCTGGATTAACGGTTCTGAAGTGAAGATTCCTGTGCGCTAGCGCCAACCGGTTCAAAACGTGGCGCAGACGGCTGGGTCCTGCGTACTCTCCGATGTCGTGGAGCGTGCAGATGTTTGGGTGGAAAAGACTCTCGACCTGCCGCCATCGAGCCGCGGTCATTGCCCTTACGCCCCGCTCAGTTCCCGCATCAGCCAAGCCTTGGCCAGCCTCCAGTCGCGCCGGACCGTGTCGGGCGACACCTTCAACACCTCCGCCGTCTCCTCGATTTTGAGTCCCCCGAAGAAACGTAACTCGACCACGCTCGCTTTGCGCCTGTCCACCTTGGCCAGGGCTTCCAGTGCCAGGTCAATCGCCACCAGGTGGGAAGCCGGTTCCGCCGAGACTACCAACGCCTCGTTCAGCGAGATCGCTGGGCTGCCCCCGCCTCGCTTCGCGCTCAGGCGGGCGCGCGCATGGTCCACCAGGATGCGTCGCATGATCTTCGCGCAAACGGCGAAAAAATGGACACGGTCCTGCCAACTGGCCTGGTTGCCGACGATCAGCCGGACGTAGGCTTCGTGAATCAGGCTGGTGGTTTCCAGGATCGGATCGTGCCGCCTGGCCTCGAGACAGCGCCTGGCGATGGCGTGCAATTCCCGGTCTACGACGGGAACCAGGTTTTCCAGCGCTGCCTGGTCGCCCTGGCTCCAGGCCCGGAGCAAAGCGGTGATGTCGTGGGCGGGCGCGGGTCCCATACCCTTCAACCGGCCTCAGTGTATCACCAGTTAGCATTATTTACCACTTTTTCAGTCGTTTCTCGTTTATGAGAGTGGATAACGTTCCGGAATAGAACGTTTCCTTGGAGGTAGTTATGAGAATCGTTCCTGGCTTGATCGCTTTGGCGCTGGCTTGTGCCGCGGCCCCGTGCTGGGCGCAGTCGACCATCGCCAAGATCCCGTTCGATTTCACGGTCAACAACCTGACTCTCCCGGCGGGTGAATACTCCATTGAGGAAGCCATGGAGGGCATCCAGGCGGTGCGCAGCACACGGGGGGACTTTCTGACAGCTTTTGCCCTTGCCTACCCAACGGTCGTGAATCGAGCGGGGCTCGCCCAACTGGTGTTCCGAAAGTACGGCGACAAGTATTTTCTGGCTGAGTTCTGGACCCCTTTGAATGGAGATGTGATTGCCTTCAGGAAGTGCCGCAAGGAGAGGGAGTTGGTGATCAGTCGCGTCGTCTCCGGACTGCGCGTCGACCGGGTGGCTGTTCTGGCGCGAGTCCGTTGATGGTCTGGCTATGCGTCGGTGTAAAGGAGGTTGGTGATGAGAACCGCAATTAACTTGATCACTCTTGTGCTGTTTTGTGCAACAGTACCGTGTTGGGGGCAATTTAACAGGCAATTGGTCGCCACGATCCCGTTCGACTTCACTGTCAATAATCTAACTCTCCCGGCGGGCGAATATGCCGTTTGGGAAACCACGCAGGGCGCCCACGCAATAGGCAACACAGATGGGAACCGCCGCGCACTTTCCATTACTTACCGCGTAGCTGCCAACCCAGAGCGGCTGGCCAAACTCGTGTTCAGGAAATACGGAGACAAGTATTTTCTGGCTGAGGCTTGGAACTCTCTCCGGGAACCCGTGATGGCTTTCGGGAAGTGCCGCAAGGAGAAGGAGTTGGTGACTAGCCGTTTAGTTTCCGGCATTCGCGTTGACCAGGTGGTCGTCTTGGCGCGAGTCCGTTGATTGGCGCCGACCGACCAGGAGGGGCGGCATTGGACGGGCCTCACGCAATTCAGCGACAGCAAAAGGCCCCCCGGTTAACTACTCAGCGATAGCTACCCGGGCGAAGCGTCGCCCCAAACGCATTCGCCTATTCAGGAGAATCCTATTATCATCTACTGAATAAGCGTATACTGCAGTCGGGACAGGGCTTCACCGAAATGGCAACCCTGGCGTGATTCGAGGGTACGAACATGGGTCGCGCAGCGGCTTTGGTTTTGACCCTACTGCTGATCCCGGCTCCACTCGAAGCGCGTGCCAACGAACGGCGGCAGTACCGGTGGGGCGATCTCGAGGCCAGGATCAAGGGCCGAAAGATCGCCTTCGTTTTGCCTGATGGGACGCAAGTCAAGGGCAAGGTTCGCGGCGTGGACGCCGACGGTTTGCGACTGAGCGTGAGCGAGAGTTCGAACCCGGCGGTCCAGGCCGTGGGCGAGGGCCGGGTTCCACGCCAGTCGCTCTCGGTTCTCACGGTGACAGACACGGGCAAGAAGTGGCGGATCATTTGCACGATCGCAACACCGATTGTCGTCGTGGGTCTGATTGGTCTGGCAGCCGGGGACCTGCCCGAACCGGGCGCCTCAGGCGAAACGGCGGTTGGCGCCGCCGTGTTTGGATCGCTGGCCGGCGGCTACCTGCTCGGGTGGGCGCTGGATCGCAAGACCACGGAGATCGAGATTATCCGGCAGTAGTACGCACGCCTGGGTAAAGGTTGCAGTGAACGGCTATGGCTGCGGTTCGATCAGCACCACTTCGCCGTACCACTCTTCCGGGAGCCGGACTTCCACACCCTCCGCGCGCAACTGTGAGCCGGTGACGGTCAGGGTGCGAGGATCACCGGCGAAGGTGATTCGATAGGAGCGGGTGACGGCTGCTTCCCCCAAGCGGAGTTGGAAGTTGTCGCCGGTAGCGCGGTGTCGAGTGACGACTGCGACACCCGAATCGGCCGCGGGGTCCCAGGCGGCGATGGCGTCGGTAGCGCCGAACGCCGGGGGCGGCGTGAGATGGAGCACCTTGGCTTCGCGCAGCAAGGGCCGCATTTGTTTGAAGCGCTCGATTTTGCGTGCCGCCTCTTCGAACTGCTGGGGAGAATACTCGTCGATGCGGTTCATGAAGATCCAGGGACCGCCGAACAGGTAGCTTCGCAGCGTGAAGGCGTCGGTGGATTGCTCGGGCATGTACCGGGTCGCATAGCGCACGGGAAACGGAAAGGTTGCGCCGTAGACGCTTTGGCGCGCACCCAGTGCGCCGGAAGCGTCGTTGACGATCGAGGTCGCATAGTTCTGGACCATCTGAAACGTCATCAGATTACCGCCGTTTTCGCAGTTCTCCCAGGCGACCTGCGGCCGGCGGCTTTGCACCTCGCGGAGAATCCAACCGAGCCCGTCTACGGCGCCTGCGTAGTTGGAGTCGCCCGGATGGTGAGTGTGGTCCTCCCGGCGGCATTCCCGCACCATGTTTTCGCCGTCCTGGAGGATCCAGTCGACGTTATATTCGTCGATGATGCGGACGGCTTCGCCGGCGATCCAGCGGCGGACCGGTTCGTGCGCCAGGCAGAGCGATTGCGCCCCGTAGTAGTTGTAGTTCACGGAACTGGTCCAGTCCCGGCCGCGCCGCTCGAGGATGGGTGAGGCGGCGGCGGCTTCGCCGAACGCAAAATGCAGGCCGAACTTCATTCCCAGGGAGTGAACGTAGTCAGACAGCGCCCGCAATCCGGAGGGGAACTTTGCCGGGTCCTCGCGCCAGTCGCCGATGAGGCGGGCCCAGCCGAGGTCAACCACGAACAACTCGATACCGAGCCGTGCGGCTGCGTCGGCGCTGCGGCGGAGCGAGACCTCGTCGATGCCGGTTCCGTACGCCCAGCTATCCCAGCCTACATACGGGAACTGCGA
>JAEUQD010000447.1 GCA_016789925.1 Bryobacterales bacterium
TCCTTGCCGAGCAGCCGCCAGACGAGTGATTTCAGCCCGATCACGGACGCTCACCGGTGAACCGCAGAATGGCCCAGGCCAAGAGCGGAGTCAGGGAGGCAGCGGCACACACCGGCGTGAATCCATACAGGTCCACCGCCCGCCCGATGGCAGGCGACGTCACCGTCTGCATCAGTCCGTAGGCGAAGGTGAGGGCGGCGATACCGAACCCGGCGCGCTCCGGTCCAAAATAGTCGATCGGCAGGGCGTAGAGGTTTACCGAGAAGGCCACGGCCCAGAAGAAACTCCAGCACACGGCCACCGTCGCGAGGTTGGCGTTGGGAGCGAGCGGAGCCAACGCAGTGGCGCTCAATGCGAGGGCCGCGATCAACAAACCCCGATACCTGGCCGTCAGAATCGAGGTTGTCCCTTTGGCCAGGCGCAGTGCGATGCCGCCGCCAGCGACTCCTCCGGCAGCCGCGAACACGGGAGGAATCCAGGCCAGCCGCAGGTTCGCCTGCTGCGGCGACAGACCGTGGGTCTTGACCAGGAAGAGCGTAGTCCAGTTCATCCACAGACTGTAGATGAGCATGCCGAGGATGTTGCCGGCGATCAACCCCCACAGCCGTTTGTCGCCCAGTAACTGCCGCACAGGCGTAGCGCAGGCGGGATTCGTCGGATTCGGCGGAACCCGCCGCGTCACTGCCAGCCACAACGGAATCCAGAGAAATCCCAAGAGGCCGGCCACGACAAACGGAGCGCGCCATCCCCAGCGCAAGGCTAAACCGCTTGCCAGCACCGGGGCCACCACCATGCCCAGTGAAATGCCGATCTGGCCCGTGGCCGCACCCATCGGCCGCTCGCGTGGCTCCAGGTAGAGTCCCGCTGCCTTGCCGGCAGCCGGAATGTTGGCGCTCTCGGCCATGCCCAACCACGCGCGGCAGGCCAGCAACGCGTGAAATCCGTTCGTGAACCCGGTCGCGATCCCAGCCAGCGACCACAGCCCGAGCGACGCACAGATGCTGATATTCAACCCGGCACGGTCCAGCAGCCAGCCCGACAACGGAGCCGTAATCGCGTAGGCGAGCGAAAACGCCGACACGATCAAGCCGTAGTCCGCGCTGCTCAGTTGAAATTCGCGTTGGATCGCCGGGGCCAGGGCGGCGAGCAACTGCCGGTCCAGAAACGACAGCGACGACGCCAGCGTAAAGACGAGCATCGCCCACCAGCGCGGGGCAAGGATCATTTGAACTCGACCGTCAGCACTTCGTTTTTCTCATTGTGCTCCACCTTCACCCCGCGTGGCGGCTTTTGGACGCCGCAACCCAGCGTCTGCTCGCCGCTGCCCATGATGACGATCTGGTCCGGTCTCGGAACCGCCAATTGGATCACTTTGCCGGCGGCCTTGATGGAGAGCTTCAGTTGCCCGCGCAGGCAATCGACGCGCTCCAGCGTACCTTCCACCATCCCGGCGGCCTTCGGACCGTCCCACCAGTCCACGACCTTCCGGTCGGCCGCGGCCGGATCTTTGCCGGCATTGGCGCGCTGCTCGGCAGCGCGGATGTTCGCCAGGGCTTCGTCCCGCAACCGGTCGAGTTCTTTCTGCTTTTCGTCGGCCACGCGCTTCCGCTCGGCCGCCTCGAGGTCCACACGCCTTTTCTCGTAGGCGCGCCGCATTCCTTCGATCTTCAACCGCTCGGGTTCGGTACTGGTCGAACGTTCGGCGTTCCGCCACGAGAGTGCGGCCCCGGCGAAATCCTTCGCTTCCTGCTGCGCTTCGGCCAGTGAAATCCAGATCGCCGTATCGCGCGGGTCGAGTTCAATCGCCCGCTTATAGATGGCCGCTTTCCGGCCCCAATCCTCCTCCAGAGCCGCCAGGCGTAAATGCGGCGCGGTCCAGCGCTTGTTCAGGTCCATCGCTTTCAACAGCAGTTCGCGCGCTTTGGCTACGTCTTTCGTCTCCGCGGCCGCCTTCAACCAGGCCGTCGCGCTCTCGCTCTTCGCCGCCACTGCCTGCGCAAACTGCTGCGCCCCTTCCAGCGCTTCCGCACTCTTCCCGCCCGTGTTGAGAATCGGCAGATAGGCTTCCCGCCTCCCGCGGATATCGGCCAGCGCCACACGGCCCCGCTCTTCGGAAACCACCCGG
>JAEUQD010000472.1 GCA_016789925.1 Bryobacterales bacterium
GCGCTACTTCATCGGGACCGGATTCGGACTGTCGTGGCAAGTGGTGAGGGATGCCGATGGGACCCTGGATTATCTGTCGATCGGGACCTTCGGGCACGGCGGCGCGTTTGGAACGCACGGCTGGGTGGACCGCAAGCGCCAAGCCGTGGGTGTGTTTCTGGTGCAGGGAGGCGCGGGTGTCAACGACGCCAAAGGCGCCTTTATGCGGATGGCGAATTCGGCGTTGAACGATTAGGAGGATATACTCTGATGCGCACTGTTTTGTTTCTGGTTGCCGCGTGGTGCGCTGCGGGGCAGCAGCCCGCAGCCGATTCGCCGTATGCTCCGGTAGCTGACACACCGGGGCTGCCGCGAGTGTTGCTGATCGGCGATTCAATTTCGGTGGGGTATACGATTCCGGTGCGGACGCTGCTGGCGGGCAAAGCGAATGTGCACCGTCCGGCGGAGAATTCGGGGCCGACGACGCGCGGCGTGCAGAACCTGGAGGCATGGCTGGGGAAGGGGAAGTGGGACGTGATCCACTTCAACTTCGGGCTGCACGATCTGAAGACGATCTGGGATGGGCAGCACCAGGTGTCGGTGGCGGACTATGAACGGAATCTGCGGCGGATTGTGGCGCGGTTGCGGCAGACGGGGGCCGTGCTGATCTGGGCGTCGACGACGGCGATCCCCGAAGGGAAACTGGAGCCGCCGCGCAAGCCGGAGGATGTGGTTCTGTATAACCAGGCGGCGTTGCGGGTGATGAATGGTAACTCGGTGCGGGTGAACGATCTGTATGCCTTCGTGAAGCCGCGCCTATCGGAGTTGGGGCGGCCCCAGAATGTGCATTTCACGGAGGCGGGGTCGCAGGCATTGGCGGAGCAGGTGGTGAAGGCGGTTTTGGCGGCGCTGGCGAAGTAGTTTAACCTGTCTTGCGGAAACCGGGCTTGCGCAAGGAAACACGCGGCTGTGCTGCGGAGGAGGTAGCGGAGAGGGGAGTAGCGGAGAGGGGGGTGTAGCGGAGAGGGCGGTTGCGCCTGGAACTGCGGTCGATTATATTCTTACATATTCTTAACTCGTACTGGCGACGGAATTGAGATTCAGAGGGCACGCTTGTATGGAGGGATTGAAATGAATGAATGCAGACGGATTATGGTGCTCGTCGCAGTGGCGGCGTTCGGCGCACATTCTCTTGGGGCGCAACCCCCAAGTTACCGTATGACCAAACTAGGTACCCTTGGTGGTGCAGACAGTACCCCATATGAGATCAACAGCAGCGGCCACATCGTCGGCTCATCGCGGATCGCTTCTGGGCATTTCCGTGGATTCCTCTGGCAGGGCAGCGGGCTAGAAACCCTGGCCACTTTCGGGGGCCAATCTCAGGCTTCGGCCACGGCCGTGAATGATGTCGGCCTGATCGCCGGTTACGCGCTCACAGCCGATGGTGTGTCGCTTCGCGCCGTTACCTATCAGAATGGCGGCATCCAGGATTTGGGCTTTGCAGGATTTCCTAGAGCGGTTAACAATCTTGGGCAGATCGTTGGGTGGGCACCTTCGTCGGGAGGATTCCTATACGACTCCGATGGAAGCTTTCATATCATCGATGGAGGTGGACAGGCAAACGACATCAACAACTTGGGAGATGTTGTCGGATACTTTGGAGTTTCGGGAGGGCCATCCGGGTCGAGGGTGGCGCCGTACTTGTATCGGAATGGGGTGATTCAAGATATCGGTGATCCGACGTGGCCGGAGGCCCAGGCCTGCGCGATTAACGATTCTGGGCAGGTCACGGGGGTCTTTCGTACGGCATCCAACCTGGAGTGGCGCCTTTTTTTCTATGAAAATGGCTCGATCCAGGACATGGGGCCGATGTTTGCCCCGTGCCTTACTGTTTTGAATAATGTCGGAGACGTAGTCTGGGTGCGGACCGGTCCTGGAGGACTGCCGGAACTTGCGCTCTCCAAGGCTGGCACGGTGTTCAATCTGTCCTCGCTGATAACCAACGCCGGTGATGACGTCAGTTACTTTAACGGGCCGCTGTCAATGAACGATTCGGGACAGATCAGCGCGGTTGCAGTGGGTGGCGGGATTGTGCAAGCAGTGCGGCTTGATCCCGAGCCTCCGCCGAGTGAGCCTCCGGTCATCACCGACGTCACCGGACCCACTGGGCCCCTCGAAGTCGGCGCGCCCGTAGTGATCAGCGCGTCTTTCACATCCGGCGGCCTGTTCAACAGTTCTTCCACGACCGGTGCATTGCGTAGCACTTCTTTCACGACCGGTGGCTTGCATAGCACTCTGACTTGTACGATCGACTGGGGCGACGGCACGGCAAGCGCGGGTACAGTGGACGCTAGCAGATGTTCCGGCCAGAGAACCTATGGGGCTGCCGGCGTGTACACGGTGCGGGTGACGGTGACAGATGCCGTAACAGGCAGCGCCAGCCGGAATTCCGACTTCGTCGTCATCTATGATGCCAGCGCAGGTTTCGTAACTGGTGGCGGCTGGATCAATTCGACCCCGGGGGCCTTGACGTCTGACCCGAGCGCCGCGGGGAAGGCCGACTTTGGGTTCGTCGCCAGGTACCAGCGAGGCGCAAATGTTCCCAGCGGCAATACACAGTTTCAATTTCACGTAGCGAACTTCAATTTCCGGAGCAGCGCCTACGAATGGTTGGTTGTGGCTGGCGCGAAGGCGCAGTTCAAGGGGTCCGGGGTGGTTAACGGAATCGGCAACTACGGTTTCTTGCTGACGGCAACCGACGGAGCGCAGCCTGGAGGAAGAGGCGTTGACCAGTTCAGGATCAAGATCTGGGATAGGACGACTGACGTCATTGTTTACGACAATGTCCGGGGAGCGTCTGATGACCCGAACTTCGCGAACCCGCAGGCGCTCTCCGGCGGTAGTATTGTAATTCACGCCCAGTAATTCGCGGCAGGATAGATCCGGCTGTCCGGTCACGTAGAGAGGAGACCGTCGACTGTCGCCAAAGCTCTACGGGACGTCCCTCCCGACGTGCCTGATGGTGGTAAGGAAGTAGCAGTTTGGCCGCCAAGCGGTCGCTGGGTCAGCTTGTGAGCCAAGTTCAAGCTCACCGGTGAAGCCTCTCTTCCGTGGATCCCCGCCGCTGAAGAGATACAGCAGAACATTCATGTCGGCGAATGCCCTCAAGAGGAGCGCTCATGCAGGTCCTGACGGCGGATGGAGGCGGGATTGACGTCGGAGACTGGTCCTTGTCCCGCGAGTGCCAGCAGGCGTTGCAGGGCGTGGCTTGTCTGACTGCGGCGCGAGACCACTTCCTCGAGGAGTTTTCTCAGAACATCTTCGATCGTGAGGTCATGTTGGGCGGCATACGCTTTCGCGTCACGAACCAAGTCATCGGGCAGACTGACAGTGATATTGCTAAGCGCCATTTTATCTAGTCTAGTGATAAATGCCGGGAGCTTCGTGGCCGAGTTTCTGGACATACTCGACGTAGGAGCCGGGATAGATGAGCGGGCTGCGGTCGGTGCCGGACTCGCCGCCTAACTCGAGGACGCGCGAGCCGAGGCCGCGGAGGAAGGTGCGGTCGTGGGAGACGAAGATCATCGTGCCTTCGAAGTCCTTGAGCGCGTCGATGAGCATCTCCTTGGTGGCGAGGTCGAGGTGGTTGGTGGGCTCGTCGAGGACGAGGAAGTTGGGCGGGTTGTAGAGCATGCGGGCCATGGCCAGACGCGATTTTTCGCCACCGGACAGCGAGCGAATCCGCTTGTCGACGTCGTCGCCGGAGAATTGAAATGCGCCGGCAAGCGTGCGGAGCGACCCGATGCTGTCCTGCGGGAAATCCTTCTGGAGTTGCTCGCTGATGGTGAGGTCGGAGTCGAGGACATCGAGCGACTGCTGGGCGAAGTAGCCCATGGCGAGGCTGGCGCCCAGGCGGATGGTCCCCCGATCCGGTGGGGTGGCTCCGGCGATCATCTTCAGCAGCGTCGTTTTTCCCGCGCCGTTCTTGCCCATGACAGCCCAACGTTCGCCGCGGCGGATGGTGAGGTTGAAGCCCTGATAGATGACACGGTCGCCGTAGCTCTTATCAATATCTTCGAGCACCGCCACCTGATCGCCGGAGCGCGGCGGAACGCGGAACTCGAACTTCACGACCTGGCGCTTTTTGGGTAACTCGATCTTTTCGATCTTATCGAGAGCTTTGATTCGGCTTTGGACCTGAGCGGCTTTGGCGGCATGTGTGCGGAACCGGTCGATGAAGCGCTGTTCCTTGGCGAGCATCGCCTGCTGGCGGGCGAAGGCGGCCTGCTGGTTGGTTTCGCGGATGGCGCGTTCCCGCTCGTAGAAGTCGTAGTTACCCGAGTAAGTGATGATTTCTCCGCCGTCGATTTCGGCGATTTTCGTGACGATGCGATTCATGAACTCGCGATCGTGCGAGGTCATCAGGAGGGCGCCTTCGTACGTTTTGAGAAACTGTTCGAGCCAGATAATCGACTCGAGGTCGAGGTGGTTCGTGGGCTCGTCCATGAGCAGAACATCGGGACGTCCCAGCAAGACACGCGCCAGCGCAACGCGCATCTTCCAGCCGCCGGAGAGCGCGCCCACGTCGCCGTCGATCTGGTAGTCGGGGAAGCCGAGGCCGTGAAGCACTTCACGAGCCTGGGCTTCGAGCGTATAGCCGCCGAGGTGTTCGTACTGTTCCTGCACCTCGCCGAAGCGGTCGAGAATGCGGTCCATCTCATCGGCGCGGGCCGGATCTTCCATGGCGTGCTGGAGTTCTTCGAGTTCGTGATGGAGGTCGCCCACACGGCCGCTGCCGGCGATGGCTTCGTCCAGAACCGAGCGCCCTTTCATCTCTTCGACGTCCTGACGGAAGTAACCGATGGTGACCTTTCTGGGTACGGTGAGATCCCCATCGTCGGGAGTTTCGTCACCGACGATCATGCGGAACAGCGTGGTCTTTCCGGCGCCGTTGGGACCGACCAGGCCCACTTTTTCGCTGGGGTTGAGTTGGAAGGAGGCATCGACGAAGACAAGCTGGCGGCCGTACTGCTTGTTGATATTGGAAAACGAAATCATGCGGGAAAGACCAAGCTAGCAGACACCGCGCCGCAGGACTACGAGGAGCGAGCCGGGGGCACGAATGGCGAGTCCGCCGATCCACTGCACGGGCAGTCGAAGATCCACACTGGTGGTTGTTTCCAGTAGGGCGGTGGTGGCGATCTCGGCGGCCATCCGGATCAGGGCCGAGCCGGCGCAGGTGTGGGGACCCGCGCCGAACGCCAGATGGCCGGATGCCTCGCGGGACAGTTGCAAGCGATCGGGATGGGGGAACTGCGCGGGATCGCGATTGGCCGCGGCGAGCAGCAAGAGGACGCGATCGCCCCGCGCGATGGAGACGCCGCCGATATCGAGGGGTTCCACTGCATAGCGTGTGACGGTCCGCGAGGGACTGGCGAAGCGCAGCAGTTCCTCGATGGCGGCGGGCATCGCGTTGGGCTGAGCGCGGAGGTAGCGGGTCTGCTCATCGTCGCTGAAGAGGGCGAGCCAGGCAGCGGCGAGGAAGTAGGGCAGGGTCTGCGAGAGGGCGACGAAGGATTGGACGTCGAGACCACCGCGGCGGCCCGCAAGAGCCTTGGCGAGTTCCATGACGGCGGCCTGTGCCGGGGCGGAACCATCGGCGGCGGCGAGAAACACGTCATGCGCCAGACGCGCCAGCCTTGGGGCTTCCGACGGGCTGGCGCCAGACGCCAATGAGGCCAGCGCCAGCGACCAGGGTGAAGAAAACTCACCCAGCAGATCGACCGCCGTGCCAGCGGGCAGCGCTCCGGCTATCTGGTAGGCAAGGGGTTCTATTTCCTTCTTCCACGCGGCCAGGCGTTGGGACGCCAGCGTCTGCATGGCGGCCTCGCGAACTACCGCGTTGGCTGCCTGATCGCGCCCCGGCGCACCGCTGCCGGGGGAGGCGGACAGGCGCGGCTCGCGGAGGGCCGCGGAGACATCCGCGTAGCGGCTGAGGATCCACGCCGCGAGCGAGGAATCAAAACGCGCCTCGCCGGGTTCCAGGCCTTCCATCGGATCCATCCCCAACGTTGTACCACCCTGGTTTATCCTGACGGAGTGAACCGGCGTCATTTTCTCTCTGCTTTGGCGGGTACGGCCGCGGCTGGGCCGCCCTTGCCTTTCCACAGCATCCTTGTCCACGAACACGTGATGGTGGACTTTCGCGGACCCAACGCGCCGCGGGGCGCCTACGATCCGGACGTCGTGTTCAGGATCGCCAAGCCGCATCTGGATGCGATTTACCAGCACGGTTGCCGGCGCTTTCTGGACTGCACGCCGCAGTTTGTGGGACGCGACACGCGGCTGCTGCGCCGGTTGGCGGACGCCACGGGCCTGGAGATCTGGACCAACACCGGACTGTACGCGGCCCGGAACCACCAATTCGTCCCGGATTTTGCGAAGGCCGAGACCGCCGCGCAGTTGGCCAAGCGCTGGGTGGCCGAGTGGAAGAACGGCGTGGACGGGATGAAGCCGCGGTTTGTGAAGATCGGAGTGAATCGGGGTCCGCTGCACGAGATTGACCGGAAGTTTGTGCGGGCGGCGGCCCTTTGTTCCAAGGAGACCGGCCTCACCGTGGTTTCGCACACCGGCAATGGACTGGCGGCGGTGGAGCAGGTGGAAATCTTCGCAGCGGAGAAAGCCGACGTCTCGAAATTCGTCTGGGTGCATGCTCATGGCGAGAAGGACCATTCGTTCCATGAGAAGGTGGGCCGGGCGGGATCGTGGGTCGAGTTTGACGGAATCAGCCCGGTGTCGGTAGCGTGGCACGTGGAATGCGTCGAGTTCATGGCCGGGAAGCAACTGTTGGGCCGGACGCTCGTGTCGCAAGATGCAGGCTACTACCGGGTGGGGGAGCCGGGCGGAGGGCGATTCAGGGCTTATACGAGCATCTATGAACAGTTTCTGCCGAAGCTGAAACCGGAGTGGGCCAAGACGCTGCTGGTGGAGAACGCGGCTAAGGCGTTTGGCGCCCGGCCGCCAGCGTAGCGAAGACGCCCTGAGCGGCGAGCCACGTTTCGAGATGGGGATCGTCGAAGGTGTCGATGTGGAGTTGCACGCCGGAAAGCTGGCGAAGCGTTGTTGTCACTCCGACGACGCGCATTCCGGCAGCGACCGCGGCCTGCACACCGGGCACCGAATCTTCAAATACGATGCAGCGATCCGCCGGCACGCCCAGAAGACCGGCCGCTTTGAGGTAGATGTCCGGCGCGGGCTTGGGATGAACGACATCGTGGCCATCGACCACGTGGAGAAAGTAAGGGGACAAGCCGGC
>JAEUQD010000490.1 GCA_016789925.1 Bryobacterales bacterium
GGCATGACCTTCCAGTACAGGGGCGGCACCAACGCGATCCTCAATGCGAGCCCCGCCGATTGGATTTCGCCCAACCCCGGCGACGCGAAGGAGAACTACCGCGCGGCGCCCTGCGGCGACTGCTCGTCCAAAGTCGTCGTCAGCGACACGGATCACCTCTGGGGCCACACCGGGGGCGACAGCGTCTGGGTCTGGAAAAGCTTCACCCGCGGATTGAACGTGCTCTTCATGGAGGAGATGCTGCCGTCACCGACCTGGCAGGATTCGGCGCGCACGGCCATGGGCCAGATCCGGCGCCTGTCCGAACGCGTGAATCTCGCCGCCATGAAGCCGGAAAAGGGGATCACCAACACCGGTTACTGCTTGGCCCATCGCGCCCAGGAGTACGTGATCTTCCAGCACGATCAAGGCGAGTTCACCGTCGACCTGCAGGAGGCGAAGGGAGCCCGCTTCTACGCCGAATGGCTGGATGTGAACGCCTCGCGTACCATCCCGCTCCGATCCGTCGAAGGCGGCGCGGTACGACGGTTCACGACGCCGTTTCCGGGACCGGCCGTGCTGTACTTGAAGCGCGTGAACTGAATCATCCGCTTTTTCAACTAAGACCGGCAAGTTTCGACGCCCAAATTCCAGGCAACCCTGCTAAACTCACGCTCAATGAGCGCCCAGACCAAGTACGTTCTCGATGAAACGCACATCCCGAAAGCGTGGTACAACCTTGTAGCGGATCTCCCCAGTCCGCCGCCGCCGGTACTGCATCCGGGTACGCATCAACCGGTGGGTCCCGACGATCTTGCTCCGCTGTTTCCGATGACTCTCATCGCGCAGGAGGTGACGGCGGAACGCGAGGTGGAGATTCCCGAACCAGTGCGTGAGGTGTACCGGTTGTGGCGGCCGTCGCCGCTGTACCGTGCGCGGCGCCTGGAGCGGGAATTGGATACGCCGGCGAAGATCTACTACAAGTACGAAGGCGTTTCGCCGGCGGGTTCGCACAAGCCGAATACGGCCGTGCCGCAGGCATTCTATAACCAGCAGGCAGGCATCCAGCGGATCGCCACGGAAACGGGCGCGGGCCAGTGGGGTTCGTCGCTGTCGTTTGCCGGGTCGCTGTTCGGACTGGAGATCGATGTCTTCATGGTGAGGGTGTCGTATAACCAGAAGCCGTACCGGCGGGCGTTGATGGAATCCTACGGGGCACGCTGCGTGCCGTCGCCTTCGGAGTTCACGCACGCGGGGCGGGCGATTCTCGCGAAGGACCCGTTCCATTCGGGGTCGCTGGGAATCGCGATTTCCGAGGCGGTGGAAGTGGCGGCGCAGCGCGACGACACGAACTACGCACTGGGGTCGGTGTTGAACCACGTGCTGTTGCACCAGACGGTGGTGGGCCTGGAGTCGATCGAGCAGATGGCGATGGCGGGCGACGATCCGGACATCCTGATCGGGTGCACCGGGGGCGGGTCGAACTTCGGCGGGCTCGTATTCCCGTACCTCGGCATGCAATTGCGCGGCGGAAAGAAGCGGCGGGTGATCGCGGTGGAGCCGTCGGCGTGCCCGTCGCTGACGCGCGGCCAATATGCGTACGATTTCGGCGACACCGCGCACCTGACGCCGCTGACCAAGATGCACACGCTGGGGTCGGCGTTCACACCGCCGGGGTTCCACGCAGGTGGGTTGCGGTATCACGGGATGGCCCCGCTGGTTTCTCACGTGAAGGAACTGGGTTTGATTGAGGCGCGAGCCTACCAGCAGCGGGCGTGCTTTGAAGCGGGGGTGATCTTCGCGCGGTCGGAAGGAATTATTCCGGCTCCGGAGGCCAATCACGCCGTGCGCGCGGCGATCGACGAAGCTCTGCACGCGAAGGTGAATGGCCACAGCCCGGTGATCCTGTTCAACCTGTGCGGGCACGGCCATTTCGATATGCAGGCGTACATCGACTTCCACGCGGGCAAACTGGTGGACCAGGAGTACGACGAGACAGAACTCGCGATGGCCCTGGCGGCGCTGCCATCGGTGAGCGCCTGAGCATGAAGCGCCGGGCGTTTCTCGCCGCCTCCGCCGCTTTACCGTTTGCGCGGGCCGCCGGGGGTGAGATCCGGAGGGAAGTCTTTTTGAAAGCGCCGGGCAACGGCACGGCGATCATGGCGTACGCCTATTACACGAAGGCTGCCGGCGCGGAATTGATGTCGGTGGAGACTCGGTGGACGCGCTCGGATACTATCGACATCGCCTATCTTCGACGTTCTTCCGATAACGGGAAGACCTGGTCCGCGCCGACCCCTCGCGCTACGGGCGAGAAGCGGCCCAACGGCATGCTCCGCCGCCATAACCGCCCGGGCTGGGCGGATCCGAAGACCAAACGGTTGCTGACTTTTTGGCTGGAGGGTATTCTCCCTTCCGACGACCCGCTGGAGGGGATGAAGGCCTGGGACATCTATTACACGATTGACGGCAAACCCGAGGTCCACAAGATTCCGCGCCCACCGGGCGGCGAGTCGATGATGCTGGGCGACACGACGTGCCTGCCGCTATCACTGTCCGACGGGGCGATTCTGTTGCCCGCGGTGATGGCTCCGCTCAACAAGGACGGCACAGTCTACAATCCGGGCGGCGGGTATACGTATCACTACGGGATCATTCTGCGCGGGGAGTGGAAGGGTTCGCGGCTGGAGTTTACGCACACGCGGCCGCTCAAGATCGATCCGGCGCGATCCACGCGGGGCGTGGATGAGCCGACGCTCGGCCGTTTGTCACGGAATCGCGTAATCGCGGTGATCCGCGGGTCGAACGACGTGAAGCCGCAGTTGCCGTCGTGGCGATGGGTTTCGATTTCGAGCGACGGCGGGCGGACGTGGACCGATCCTGCGCCGTGGACGTACTCGAACGGCGAGAGTTTCTATTCGCCGGCGGCCTGCTCGCAACTGTTGCATCACTCCAATGGGCGGCTGTACTGGCTGGGCAACATCACGCCGGAGAACCCAAAGGGGAACCGGCCACGCTACCCGTTTGTGATCGGCGAAGTGGACCGGGATTCCGGGCTGCTGATCAAGAACACGGTGCGCAAGGTGGACGACAAGGGGCCGAACGAAGATCCGATTTTAACGTTGTCGAACTTCTATGCCCGGGAAGATCGCGAGACGCACGAGATCGTTGTCCATATGACGCGGCTGTTCGCGGTGCCAAATCACTGGCAGGGCGACGCGTATCTCTACCGTATTCCTGTGTAAGCGATGCGGCTGGATCTGCCTCTGACACTGGCCTCTGCTTCGGCAGTGCTGTTGTTAGGGCAGTTGTTGCAGCGGCGAATCGGTCCGCTGGGGCGGACGTCGATTCCGGCTCCGGTGATTGGCGGGTTGCTATTCGCGCTGGCCGCGCTGTTCGCGCCGACGACGGTCGACACGACGCTGCGCGCGCCGTTGCAGACTGTCTTTTTCACGACGATTGGTTTGGGCGCGTCGGTGGGCTTAATCCGGCGCGGGGGGCGGCCGCTCGTCGTGCTTTGGGTGATCGCGACGCTGGCCGCGGTGGTGCAGAACGTGGCGGGGATCGGATTGGCGACGATGCTGGGGGTTCCTCGGGAGTTGGGGATCATTGCGGGAGCGCTGACGCTGACCGGGGGACCGGCGACGGGGCTCGCGTTTTCGCAGATCTTCCAGGGGCGCGGGCTGGTGCAGGCTCCCGAACTCATCATCGCGTCGGCAACGTTTGGGATTCTCGCGGCCAGTTTGGTGGGGAACCCGATTGCCACGCTGCTGATCCGCAGGCAGCCGGGGAATGGCGGCGAGCGTGAGGCAGCGGTTCCGGCGGCGAAGCCGGTGGAACGGTTGCTGCCTCATCTGATTGTGCTGCTGATGCTGGCAGGGGCGGGGACGGCGCTATCGGGAGTAATTTCGTCGGCCGGGTTCATCTTGCCGGGTTACATCGGCGCGATGGTGCTGGGTTTTCTGTTGAGGCCGTATCTGAACGTGAATGCCCAGACGATCGAAGTCATCGGGTCAGTGGCGCTGGCTTACTTTCTGGCGATCGCGCTGATGGATTTGAAGCTGGCGCAACTGGCGTCGCTGGCGGCGCCGCTACTCATTATTCTGGCTGTGCAGGTTGTGGTGACTTGCGCTTATTCGGTGGTTACGGCGTTCTACCTGGCGGCGCGGGACTATGAGGCGGCGGTGACTACGTCGGGGTTGATCGGCTTTCTGTTGGGGATTACGCCCAACGCGGTGGCGAATATGGACGCGCTGGAGCGCAAATATGGTCCAGCCCCGCAGAGTCTGTTGATTGTAACGATCACGGGCGGGTTCCTGATTGATTTTTCGAATTCGCTCGTGATTACGGTGTTTTTGAATTACTTGCGTTAGCCAGGGGGTCTGCGGGCACGCCAGAAGGTGCGGCAACCGGGGAGGGTGAGGGCGTCGTTGAAGAAGCGGGCGGCGTCCCAAGTGCGGATCTTGTCGAAACCGGCGTGCGTGAGGGCGTCCCTCATTTCCTGTGGGTCCCAGCAGACTTCGTTGACCAGTTCGTGCTGGCGCTTCCAAACCTTGCCATGCCGGATAAACCAATCGACAGCCGCTGTAGCCTTATGGGTGCCGGGTTTGTGGCTGCTGCGCATGATCATCATGACGGGATCTTTGTCGATGACCCAGGTGCGGTTCCAGATCTGTTGGAAGGCGTAGAGGTTGTTGACGTCGAAGACGAAGTGGCCGCCGGGGTTGAGGGAGCGGTGGACGGAGCGGAGAACGCGGTTGAGGTCGGAGGTGCGCGGGACGTGGTTGAGGGCGTCGAATTCGCAGGTGATGAGGTCGACGGGATGGGGCAGTTTGAAGTTGCGCATGTCGGCCTGGATGACCTTGAGGGGAAGGCCGGTTTTGCGGGCCTTGGCGCGGGCCTGCCGGCACATTTCGGGCGACAGGTCGACGGCGTAGGTGGGAATGCCCAGGTTGGCGAAGTTGAGGGCGGTGGTGCCTGTGCCGCAGCAGAGGTCGCAGGCGGAAGTGACCTGGTCGAGCAGAGGAAGGATGATGGTTTCGTGAGCCGTGTCAAACGGGCGGCGGAATTCAAAGAGATGGTCGTAGTATTTTGCGATCCAGCGGTACGGCTCAGGCTGGGGCATTAGGGGAGCGTCAAGGTGGAGCCTTCCGGTATTTCCTTAAGGAAGGTGCGGCCGCGGTACTCGTAGATGACTTCGAGGATCTTGGGGGAACCACCGGGGTCGGTGCCCATGGCGTCACGGGTGACCTGAAGGGAGAGCCGGTCGTTTTGGAGATGTGGGCGCAGGCGCTCGCGAACGTCGACGCGGTTGTTGGGGTCGGCGCCGTAGCGGGCGTAGAAGATGCGGAGACCACCGGCTTGGCCGACGGGGGTGATGTTGGCGCCCGGTTGCGGTGCGGCCGCGACTGTTGGCGCGGGTTGGGAGGTGATCCGCTTCGCGTTCGACGCGGGTAAATTGAGCGTGCCGTTTTCCTTGACTTGGGCTTCCCAGGTGGCGCTTTGCCATTCGTACTGGACGATGAGGAACTTGTCTTTGCCAACCGCGGGGTCGGAGCCCATGTTCTGATTCGTGGCGCGGACGCTGAGGGCGTTGTTCTGAACACGCTGTTCGAGATTGGCGAGCACGTCGGCGTAGCGCGTATCGGCGCCCCAGCGGGCCGAGAGGCTGCGCAAGGTGGGCGTGGCGGCCGCGGGTTTGTTGCCGTAGAGGTCGGCGATGGAGAAGCCGGACGAGGGTGCGGCGGGTGGGGCAGGAGTAACGGGAGCAGCGGTGGCCGAAAGGGGAATGCGGAGCTGTTCGAAGTCGCGGGCGATCATTTCGCCTTCTCGGCCATCGAGGCGGTAACGGACGGTGAGCGACTTGCCTGTTCCGGGAGCGGGATCGCTGCCGAGGGTGGGGATGTCGACAGTGAGGACGAGGGAGTTGTTGCTTACCAGCGCGCGAACGCGGTCGGTTACGTCAATGGTTTGGCCGCCGGCGCCGTAAGTAGCCGAGAGGATTTCGAGCGACTGCTGCCCGAAGAGGACAGCAGCCGCCAGAAATAGGAGCGCCCAGCGCATTACACGCTCTCAGGGACGACGTAGGGTTTGCGGTACACCGGCCGGGTCATCATCTTGTTGG